>JANQLP010000008.1 GCA_028280515.1 Hyphomicrobiales bacterium | reverse complement strand
TCCGTCGTTTTGGCGCTCCCGTGCAAAATCTGTCCCATACTGCCTCCTTCCATGCCGGCGAAAAGACTGTACCATCAAAATCTGGGATCAAACACTTTTTTAGTCGGTGGAGCGTGGCGTGATCTTGCCGATCACCGAGAGCTTGCCTTGGGCGTCACGCCTGGCGACGACAATTTCCCCGGAGTTCGTCCACATGTTGAACAGCGCAGAGATGTTCACCTGATGCGTCGACATGATCACCGGTTTCCACAGGTCCATGGACGCGATTTTCTCACGCAGCGCGCGCGTCTGCGGCGCACCGCGCTCCCGATTGCGGAAAAACGAGTTGAGCGCGGGCAGCACCGACACGGTGCCGAGCTGGAGAAGCTCCGCCGTTTCCCGGCAGCGGCACCACCCGCTCGAAAAGACCACGGCCTGTGTGATCCCGTTTTCGCGGAATGCCGCGCCGGTGCGCTTCGCCTGCCGCCTGCCGGCATCGGACAGGTTGCGCTGCGTGGCGCAGTCGTCGATGTCGAAATTTGCCGGATCGCCGGTGCCGGGGGCAAGGGCATGGCGCATCACGGCAATGTGCCCGGGCGTTCTGAGCGCCGCCCATAGCTCCGCCTCGCTTGCCGCGACAGAGGGCAGGCTCCAGACGAGCAACAGCAAGAACCCAAGGATACTCCGGACAGGACGCAACGGTTTACTCTCCTAGCGGCAGCTTTTCACATAGGCGCCGAAACGGCGCGCGCTCGCATGCGCGTCCGGCGGGATTGCCAATGTGGACATGGCAATGACGGAGAGTGTCGTCAGCGCACGCTTCATCCCTTCCTCCATCTGTTACTCGTCATGGTTGTGGTGCCACATTATTGATTGTCGTCGGCTGCGCCAACACCTGCCTCCGCTGCGGTGCCGTCCTGAGCGGAGGTCAGACGCTTGAGTTCGAGGTAGAGCACCTGCGAGAGGTCGGAGCGCTCATAGTCCGGTCGTTCCACTAGAACGACACGACGGCTGACCGGGGGATCGCCAAACGCGAATTGCCGGACCTTCTCCGCTTGCTCCCCTCTCAGCCGTCCGGCAGGAACGACCCCGGCGCCGAGTCCGGCCCCGACCATGGACAGGACGACTTCCGAGGAATCGAGTTCCATCGCTTCCGAGACGATCAGCCCGGCGGTGCGAATCCTGGTGTCGATGAGTGTGCCCATGCCGGACAGGGGGTTGAGCCGCAGAAAGGGCAAGGTGGTCAGAGCCTCCGACCAAGAGGTAACCGGCGCGTCCGGGGGCGCCACGACGATCAGAGGTTCCTCCGTAATAAGCAACATTTCCAATTCGGGCTCCGGGACCAGTGGTTCCGTCACAATCGCCGCGTCCAGCTCGCGTCGGCGCACCTGACTGATGAGCCGTGTCGACTGTCCTTCCTCTATCCGCACCATCAGCCGCGGATAGCGCGTGCGCAGATTGCCGAGCACTTCGGGGATAAGCTCGGATGAGAACCCGCTGATACAGCCGAGCGTCAACACACCGGCGATCTCATCCGGCGCGCGCGCCTCCTCGGCAAAGGCGTCGAAGGTCCGCAGGACGTCGCGGGCGCGCTCCGCAATGTGGACGCCATGAGCGTTAAGGCGCGGCGGGCGTGTGGTGCGATCGAACAGGCGCACCTGCAACTCCTCTTCGAGCGCGCGCATCTGCTGGCTGACCGCCGCCGGCGTCACGAACAGTTTTTCGGCCGCCGCCGCAAATCCCCTGGTTTCGGCTATGGCAACGAGCGTACGAAGCTGCGGGATGTTCATGAAATAAATTAAGCTAAGCTAAATTTAAATATCAACAAATTTCGATTGAATTAATGGGTGTTAGCCCCCATTTTCGCGGGCAGATGCCGCGTCGCGCGGCGCACGAGTTCGGAGAAGACCAATGACCGGTTTCGTCACCAACGTGGTTCTTATCGTCGCCATGGTCGCGACGATGTTTGCCGCGAACTACCCGTATCTCATTCAGTAGGGCGCCCGCGCCCCTCCATTCGGCCGGGCGGTTCGAGGCGCTTTGTCTTCCCGCCCGGTCGATGATTTGATTGAAAAGGCTCTAGCCGCCGCCCCGCTGAAACGCCTGATCGAACCGCGCAAGAAACGCGGTGCGTACTGCGGCATCGCCGCTGCTGTGATGTATGGTCACGCGCGCCTGTGGCAAGGCAAGGAGCCCACCAAGCGTCGTGCTTTCGAGCGTTTCGTAGGTTATGCGCACCGTTGCCGCTCCGTCAGGGATGACGACTTCGGTCTGCTCTTGTCCGGTTGTCAGGCCGGGCGCGAGCGCGTGCACGCCGCGATGGAAATCCGCCAGCGTCAGGGACATGATCTTCTTGGTGGTGTCCGGCATTTCGGCCATGATCCAGCTTCTGTGTTGGTGCGGGCGCGCGCCTGGCTGTCGTGCGCCGGCTATGCAATAGGGGTGTCACAGAAAGTGATCAAGATGCGGGAGCCGAAGAATCACTCGCGGAGGGGGCTGTGATGGATGAAATCTGGGACGCACTCGCGAAGCGCGGTGCAGAGGAGTATGGCGGCGAAAAGGTCACCCAGCTACAGCACGGGTTGCAATGCGCAACGCTGGCCGAGCAGGAGGGTGCGCCCGACGCGTTGATCGCCGCCGCGCTGCTGCATGATATCGGCCATATGATCGACATTCCGTCCGGTGAGACGGCGGAAAGCGTCGCGGTAAAGGGCATCGATACGATGCACGAGGACGTGGCGGCAGCCTTCCTGAAGCCGTGGTTCTGCGATGAGGTGACCGAACCGATCCGCCACCATGTCGATGCCAAACGCTACCTTTGCTTCGCGGAGCCGGGTTACTTCGACGGCCTGTCCGAGGCCTCGAAGCGGTCGCTTGAGCTGCAGGGCGGCGCTTTCGACGAAAGCCAGGCGCGGATCTGGATCGCGCAGCCATTTGCGGAGGACGGCGTGAGGTTGCGGCGCTGGGATGATCTGGCAAAAGACCCTGAAGCCGAGACGCCGTCACTGTCGCACTTCCAGCATATCGTTGAACGGGTCGCGGCGGGCGCCGAGACGCCTTCAGCCGCCTAGGGCTAACCCCCGGCGACCGGCGGCCAGACGGCCAGGACATCACCGTCCGTCAGCACTTTCTCATCGGCGGTCGCGGGCGGCGCGAAGTGGCCATTGACGAGAATGAGGTGGCAGTTTTCGCGCGGCACCTGATGCTGCGCCAGCACGTCGCCGATGCTGGAGCCGTCGGGCACCTCGATCTCGATGGCATTTCGGTGCGCGCCGGCCGGCAGGAACGAGCCGAGCGAGGCATAGAGTTTGAGGGTAACTTTCATGGCAACGCTCAGGCGTGTGAGATGCCGTGCGCCGTGGCAATATAGGCTTCCGCGAGACGTTCCGGCGATTTCATGAGTTTTTCTTTCCAGCGGCCGAGCCGCTGGCCGGTCTGGATCAGGCCCCGCGCGATGCCAATATGATCGGTGATGCCCACGGCCTGAACGCCGATCAGCCGGTCATCTTTGAACTCGAGCCGCAAATAGCGGTGTCCCGCCTCGTCGCTCATGCGCGCACCGTCGCCGCCGTCCACACCGTCCCACTTGCCGAAAGACGAGGAAATGAGCCCCATCGTGTCGAGGACGTTCATGTTGAGGCTGCCGTCGTGCGGCGTGCGCTTGCCCGCCATATTCAGCGCCGCAATTCGTCCGTGATCGGCGGCCACCGGCTGGATCGCGAGAACCGAGAATTCTCCCGTCGACATGTCCTTTGCCTGGGCTACGTCACCGGCGGCATAGACGTCTTTCGCGCTTGTGCGCAGAAAGCCGTTCACCTTGACGCCGCGATCGGTCTTGATGCCGCTGCCTTTGAGAAAGCCGATGTTCGGCGCGACACCCGCGGCGACGACAACGAGCTTGGCCGAGATGATCTTCCCCGAAGACAGAGCGATGTCCAGGCGGCTCTTTCCACGCGTGATCTCGGTGATCCGCGTTCCAGTCAGGACCTTGATGCCATGGTCCTCGCACCAGCGTTGCAGCATGCCGCCGGCGGTCTCGTCCATCATGTGCGAGATCATGCGGTCGGCCATTTCCACGACCGTGAGCTTCACGCCGCGCTCGATCAGGGCCTCAAGTATGATGGAACCGATGAACCCCGCGCCCATGAGAACGACCTCGTCGCCCTTGTGTGCGCGATCCGCGATTTCCCGCGCGTCCTCCATGGTCCAGCATGTCCGCACGCCCGGCAGATCAAGCCCGGGAACCGGGTGCAGGATCGGGCTGGCACCGGCCGCGATCAGGAGACGGTCGTATTTGAGCGGTTTGCCCTTCTTGAGCCGGACCGACTTCTTCTTCGGATCGATGCGCGTCGCGCGGGCGTGCACCACATCGATCCTCTGGCGCGCGTAGTGATCCGCATCCTGACGCAGATAGGTTCCGTCCTCGCCGATATGGTTGGCGAGGAGGTAGGGGATCGCCATGCGGGAGTAGGGCGGTTCGCTCTCGCCCGACACCAGCGTGATCCGCGCATCCGGATCACACCCGCGCAGCGTATCGGCGGCGAGCACGCCGGCCGGGCCCGCACCGATGATGACATGATGCCTGACTTTCGCCATCTCGGGACCTAAAGCGCCAGCCGGCTGAGCGTTTCGTTGGTCGGCACACCGTCCTTGGTCCAGCCGCGCAGCTGGTAGTATTCGGGCAGCATCTTGCCGAGATCGTTGACCTTGCCCTTGGCGGGACCGGTCTTGGCGGCGTCCTTCAGCAGGCGTTTGGGAAGCGTGTCGTCTTTCTTGGTGAAGCCAGCCTTGAGGTTGAACTGCCGTTCGAGGTTCCAGATGCGTTCTCCGGTCTCCAGTAACCTGTCGACATCCCATTTGCCCGACAGGGCCGCGTCGACCTGAGGCGCGATGTCCTCCAGCGTCCAGGCAAAGGTTGTGAAGACGCAAAGCCCCGTGGAGTCGACCGCCGAAGTTGCGTCCTGAAACGCCTTGACGAGGCCGGCCTTCCCATCGCTCGTGTGGGGGTCGGTCTTTTCCGGAATACCGAGAATTTCCGACGACACGGTGTAGGAGCGCAGGTGACACGCGCCGCGGTTCGAGGTGGCGTAGGTAAGCCCCATGCCCTGGACGCCGCGCGGATCATAGGCCGGGAACTCCTGCCCCTTGACCGTCATGGAAAGCTCCGGCTTGCCGTACTTGTCGCACATCTTCTTCGATCCCAGACCGAGCACCTTGCCGAACCCTTCGGCCTTGCCGACGAGCTCCGCCGACTTGGTGAGCGCTTTTGCGGAGCCGAACTTGAGCTTCAGGCCGCCCGTATCCTTGTCGGTGATGATGCCTTCCTCGTAGAGCTCCATTGCCGCCCCGAGGGTGGCGCCGAACGAGATCGGATCCAGCCCCTGCTCGTTGCAGATGAAGTTGGCATAGGTGAGCGCTTCAAGATCGTTGACGCCGGTCGCGGCGCCCAGCGCCCAGGCGGCCTCATATTCAAGCCCGCCCGACGCATGCCAGTATTCCGGCTTGTTGACCACCGTGTAGTGCTCTTCGTCGATCTTCGAAATCCGGCCGCATGCGATGGTGCAGCCGAAACATGCCTGGTTGGCCAGCAGGTTCGGTTTGCCGTCCTTGCCGCGTGGCTCTGCCATGGCTTCCGCGGAGATGTCGCGTGCGCCGTCGAACTGGACATCCTTGGAATTGTGGGTCGGCAACGCACCCGCTTCATGGATTACGTTCATCAGCACCTGGGTGCCATATGTGGGCAGACCTTCGCCGGTCACGGCGTTTTCCGCCAGCACCTTCTTGCCGTCGTTCGTGGCCTTCAGGAACGCCTTGAAATCGTCCACCTTGACCCCGCCCGTGCCGCGCACGGCGACCGCCTTCAGGTTCTTCGACCCCATGACCGCGCCGACACCGGAACGTCCCGCCGCACGATGGAGGTCGTTAACGATGCAGGCATAGAGAACCTGGTTTTCGCCGGCGATACCGATCGCGGCCACGTGCATCTGTGGCTCCTGATGGCGCGACTTGAGCCAGGCGTCCGTGTCCCAGACCGACGTGCCCCAGATTTCCGACGCATCGAGCAACTCAGCCTTGCCGTCGATCAGGTACAGATAGACGGGCTTCTTCGCCCGGCCTTCGAAAATGATCATGTCGTAGCCGGCAAACTTGAGCTCGGCACCGAGATAGCCGCCCGAATTGGAGCAGGCGATGGCGCCGGTCAGCGCGCCCTTGGTGACGACCGAATAGCGTCCGCCGGTGGAGGCGCAGGTTCCGGTCAGAGGGCCGGTGACGAAGATCAGCTTGTTGTCAGCCGAGAGCGGATCGACCTTCGGGTTGATCTCCTCGGCAAGATATTTCGACGCGAGGCCGCGCTGGCCGAGATACTGATCGGCCCACTCCATGTTGAGATCTTCGTCGCTGCATGTGCCGTTGGTCAGGTCGACCCGCAGAACTTTTCCGGTCCATCCCATGATGCTGTCCTCCCCTGCCGCTCAGGCCCGTGCGCCGGCGTCGGTCTGTGCCGCCCACTGGCGCATTTTGTCGAAACCCGCCTGTTCCACGTCCATGTACACAATGGCATCGGTCGGACAGGCCTCGGCACACGCCGGTTCGCCGCCGCACTCGTCGCACTTGATCACCTTGCCGGTCGACGCGTTGTAGTTGATCGTCCCGAACGGGCAGGCGATGGTACAGACCTTGCACCCGACACACAGCGAGTCGTGTACGACCTTGACGCCGCTGTCGTTGGTCGTAATTGCGTTCACCGGGCAGGCCTGCTGGCACCACGCTTCGGCGCATTGCGTGCACGTATAGGGGACGAAGCGGGCGTCCTGGTGAAAGTCGAACACCCGAATGCGCGACTTCGCCGGATTGAACTCGCCTTCCTTCACATAGGAACAGGCAAGCTCGCATTGCTTGCACCCGGTGCATTTGCCGGGATCGATCACCAGTGCCATTTGCATGTGCTTTCCTCCCCTTGGGCCGCTCTCCGCAGCCTCGCCTCGCCAAAGCGTAGCAGGAAATCGGTGGGTGAGAAAGTTGTGGCCCTTGATGCGGCAATGGTCAAAAAGGCGTGATCTGAGCGTGGCAAAAGGGCGTATAATTGATCTGTCTCAATATGTTGCCGTACACAGACACATATGTTGTGTGTGATTGTCGATGGCACAGACAATGCGCAAGGAGCATCAGCAATGAGTTCAAAAAAGAAAGTTCTTGAAAATCTACAGACGGCACTTGAAATGGAGCTCGCTGCCGTGAACCAGTACCTGCTCCATGCGCTCGTCGCCGAGGACTGGGGGCTCGACAAGCTCGCCGCCAGAATGCGCGAGGAAATGCAGGAGGAGATGGGGCACGTCGAGCGCTTCGCGCACCGCATCGTGTTCCTGAACGGCAATCCCGAGCTCAAGCCCGCGAAGACGCCGCATCGCGCCCAGGCGCTGGAAGACATGTTCGAGGTCGACCTGAAGGACGAGCTGGACGCGATCAAGTTCTACACGAAGGCCGCGAAGGAAGCCGACGAAGCGGACGATATCGGATCGCGCGACATCTTCGAGAACATCACACTTGACGAGGAAGGCCACATGAAGTGGCTGGAACTGCAGCTTTCCCTGCTCAAGCGGATGGGTGAGCCGACCTACATTGCCATGCACATGGGTGAACCGACGGAAGAGGGCGAATAGGCCTACGCCGCCTTTTCCACCTTTACGCCGCCGCCCTCGAGCAGCATCACCTTGTTGAGAAGTTTCACGCACGCATAGACGGCCTTGATCGCGGGTGCGGGCTTGCCCACCATCTCGCCCATCTCCAGGATCGAGCCGATGAGCGCCTCGGTCTCGAGCGACCGGCCGGCCTCCACGTCCTGAAGCATGGAGGTCTTGTGTGCGCCGACGCCCTCCGCCCCGGCGATGCGTTTCTCGATCGTGTGCCGGAACGTGATGCCGAGCGCCTCGGCTATGTCCTGCGCCTCGCGCATCATGTCGGCGGCAAGTTCCCGGGTTTCGGGGAACTGGCAGATGTCGACCAGCGTGGCGTGCGTCAGGGCTGAAATCGGGTTGAAGGAGAGGTTGCCCCACGCCTTGAGCCAGATTTCCGAACGGATGTCGTCGAGGATACGGGAGCGAAACCCGGCATCGACGAGAAGGTCGTGCAGCTTCTGTGCGCGTTCCGACTCCGATCCGTCCAGCTCGCCGAGCGGAAACCGGTCGCCTTCGACATGGTGAATGACGCCGGGCTCCGTCACCGCGGCGGCCGGGTAGACGACGCAGCCGATGATGCGGTCTGCATCGATGTGTTTGGTCAGGACGCCGCTCGGGTCGAGGGTCTTGAGCGGCTTGCCGTCATGCTCGTCGCCATGCTTGTGGAAGTACCACCAGGGCAGGCCGTTCTGAACCGTCATAATGATGGTGTCAGGGCCCATCAGCGTTTCGGACTCCCGTGCGACCTGGTCGAGGAAGTGCGCCTTGACCGCGAGGATGACGAGATCCTGCTCGCCGGCATCGGCGACGTTGTCGATCGCCTTGACCTGCGCCACATGCTCGCTGCCGTCTTCCCAGATCAGCTTGAGGCCATCCTTCTTGATCGCCTCGAGATGCGCGCCCTGGTCGGTGACGGTTACGTCGTTTCCGGCAAGCGCAAGTTTGGCTCCCATCAGTCCGCCGATGGCGCCGGCGCCGACGACACAAGTCCTCATAGGTCTCTCCTCTCAAATCTTCTTCACGCTGCTTGCGCCGGGCCAGGTCGCGAACACCGATACCGTTCGGCACGCCCCGGGTCAGCGCTGGTTCACAAATGTGTTCGACAGCGTTCCGATTCCGTCGATCGTGATCTCCACGCTGTTCTCAGGCTCTTTCATGGAGCCTACGCCCACCGACGTTCCACAGGCAATGATGTCTCCTGGCATCAGGGTTACGTCATGCGAGATCAGGCTGGTGAGCTTGTGCGGCGGGAAGGTCATATCGTTTACGGGATAATTCTGGCGTTCATCTCCGTTGAGCACCGTCCTGATGGTGAGCGTCATCGGGTCGACATCTGTCGCGATGACCGGACCGAAGGCGCCAAACCCGTCGAAGCTCTTGGACCGGGTCCACTGAGCGAACGTCGGATCCTTGGAGATGAGCTTCACTGCGGTCACGTCGTTGATGCAGGTGTAGCCAAAGATATAGTCGGTGATCTCTGCCTCGGGCACATGCGAGCACGTCTTTCCAATGACGATGCCTATCTCACCCTCGTAGACAACCGGGCCGTCGTAGGACTGCGGCCTGCCGATGATCTGGTTGGTGCCGATGTAGGAGCTCGGCGCCTTCAGAAACCACAACGGTTCGTCCGGGATTTCGCCTTCCATCTTTGCGGTCAACGCCCGGAAGTTGTTCCAAAGGCAGACCATCTTGGCGGGATCGCACGGCGTCATGACGTTGACGTCTGCCAATTCGACCGTCTCTCCGGTGTTGTCGGCGCCTGAGAAAAGATCGCCTGTATGGATGTCGATGGTGCCGTTCTTCAGTGTTCCGAAGCTGGTCTGGCCGTCTCGTTCAAACCGCAGCCACTGCGCCATTCACGCCTCCCGGTACTTACGTTGACGGGGACGCATCATGCATTGCGTTCACCGTGCGACGACACAGCGAAAATTGAAGAACAGACTTTCCGGAACGGGCGCAATGGCGCGCGTGCGGCCTGAACTTTCACGCACGTATATCCAGCCTCTTTGGTAACGGAAGGGCGGCCTCAGCAAGGGGCGCCCTTATACTCCACCGTAAGCGAGCGGCGCGGGCGAAGATAGAACGTCTCCGTGAGGTTCAGAGGTGTCGTGATGTACTCGACAATTGGAGGTGAATAGGTATAGGCGACCTCCGCAACGATAACGCTGGTAAAGGGCTGCGTCAGATTCGGCGGTAGAGTGTATGCGGATCCTTTCGAATATGTGCCGCCGCCATCAACTGAGCAGCTCCAGTCGACAGTCGTCTTGTTGTCTTCATCGGCAACGACACTGGTCAAAACGATGGAGACGCCGTTGCTGTCATATGGGTTCATGATCGCACGCGCTGCCTTGAACATGTCTTCGACGTCGTTTTTGGTGACCTCTTCGGCTTGCGCGGCAAGGTCGGCAACCGTGCTGGCGACCGACGTGACGCGCCTGTCGACCGTCAATGCGTTGGAGAGCTCGACCGCACCAAAATACAGCGCGATCATAACGGGGAGGATCAGCGCGAACTCGACTGCGGAGAGTCCGGAACGATCGTGCGGAAACGTCCCAAGCCGTCGCCAGAGCTTCGTGCGCGTCTTGAGGGCTGAGGTGAAAAGCGGCATGGCTGATCTCTCCCTACCCATCGAAAGGTTCGTTGCGGAACGCGCCTGTCGCCGTAAGAAGACGCCCGCCGCCGGGCATGTTCGATAGGCCAATCCGGATTCCGCCGATCTCGTCCGGAATCGCAGCGAACAGATCCCAGACATAAAAGACGCGGACCACGATCACGTCACCGCCGTTTCCGGGGTTGAAGTCGAAACCACTATCGTCCAGCCCACCGCCATCGGCCAACGGCGCGTCGAGGCTGCCCACGCCGCCGAAGCTGTCGACGGGCCGAACGTCGAATTTCAGGCCTGCCTGGCAGTCGAACAATCCGAACACCTTTCCGCAGATCTCTTGCTTGAACCGGTCCTTGTCGAAGCTCTGTTGCTGCGCCTGTCCGGTTCGGACCATGCGGCTGGCTTGATCGACGGCGCTTTCCAAGGCAAACGTTCCAAAGAAGACCATCGACACCTCGATGATCGCGAACATCAGCGCGAGGAAGGGGATCGAAACAATGGCGAATTCGATTGCCGTTGCGCCGGAGCGGTCGTCCTTCAGCCGCCGGAGGAATCGACGTCTGGCGCGAATACCGCGAACGATCCTGTGCCTGCTATGCAATACTGACATGAACATACGCCTCATCCTGTGAGTCTCGATGCCGCGAGGTTCACATTGACGGCACGCTCCCATTGTTGAGGCCGAGCTTAGGGCGTATCGATTAATCGATTGTTGAAAATTTGAATTGTTTTGCGCAAGGTAAAGAAATGATTTATTGGATTCTCTTGATATATTGCTTGAAAGGAAGCGGCATATTTGGCGAATACATAATTCTTTTCATTAGAAGCCTCGTTCTTCAAAGCATGCAGTCGTCTGGCGCCGGGTAGGCACGAGCATCAAGCGAAGCCGATTCTGTGGGACTGCGGCTGCCCGGGACCGATCAACCACCGGTGCCGGGGTCAGTGCCGTTAGATCGCTTCTATTGTTGGCTTGTGGTTCCATCAACCGTGGACTGCGTCAGCCCGATCTTGTCGCGAATTCCCTTAATCAGCGGTTCGAAATGCCCGAGCGAGTCACCCGGCGTCAGGGAGGGGTCACATTGGGGCGTGCAACTGAACGTGGCGCGCTCCGCGCCTTTGCTGACCGTGACAAGACGCTTCTTGTCGGCTGAGACGAAGACCTTTTTGTCGTAGATGAGCTTTCCGGCACCGTCCAGGGCCATGAGGTTCGTCAGGCCCGAGCTTTTCCCTGTAACAACGAGTAGCTTCCCGCTTTGAACAGCCACGTCGGCAATGGACGGATTCCCGATAATGACTTCCGCGGCTGGCCGATCCAGTTCGACCAGTTTTGCCTGATCGATTTCAACATTTAGGTTGACTGCGCGTGCCGTATCGACGGTAAGCACCAAAAGACTCGCGGCGATGGCCAAGGGGGCAAATCGGCCAAGCAAACCGTTGATAAATTGGGGGAAATCGGTGCGCATGAAGCTATGTCCTTAGTTGCAAGTGGTTTGTACTGCGGCCCATTAAGCCTCGGAATGGTGAATGAAGTGCAAACGGATGCGCCGATGCAGGACAAAGGTTGCAAGTCAAATCAGTGGGGTGGGTGCAAGCGATCTGTCTTTTTGGCCCGAATCGGTCGCTTGTTTCTGGCAGGGCGCATCGTTTCAAGGCCTTGCAGGTCAAGCGGGGATGATAAATGCATAATTAATAGAATTTGAACAAAACTACAGTAAAAAATGAAATAAACGCTATTTTAACTATCAATTTCCGAAAATTCATAGATTGCAACATTCGAATTAACTTGATTGTAAGAGCGCTCGCGTAGAGTGCACCACAGTTCAGTTCTGTTGGAAGGGACGCCGGCAGACGAACTGGTGTGTAAACACTCTTTAGTATCAAGGGAGAGTCAAATGACGAACCTCGTTAAGCGCTTTGCAAAGGACGAATCCGGCGCAACCGCGATTGAATATGGCCTGATCGCCGTCGGCATCGCCGTCGCGATTATCGTCATTGTTCCTCAGGTTGGCGTCAGCCTCGAAGCCGTGTTTGACAAGGTTGACAAGGCCTTGAAAGGCACGACCGGCTAAGGTTGCGCTCACCTATTTCAGAACTGTCAACACAGGTCACGTTTCATATTTGAGCTTTCGTTCAAGATGCGTCGATCTGGGTTTTGGACCGCCCGCCTTAACAGGTGGGCGGTCTTTTTTTGCTCGGCTACTTTACCCGGTCTTTACGCGCATCGGGTGAGGATGGCTTTGGACCGCGTTGCCGCCCAAACAGGAACTCCGCAATGATTCTCGATTGGCTCCTCCTGCTCGTGTTTCCCGCGCTGATGGCGCTGGCCGGCGCCTACGATCTTCTAACTATGACCATACCCAACAAGATCAGCCTGGCGCTTGTTGGCGCCTTTCTGTGTCTTGCACCATTTGTGGGGTTCGGTTGGGAAGCCATCGGTTTTCATGCAGCGCTTGGCGTGGCAATGCTTGCTGTAACGATTGCCATGTTTGCGATGGGATGGATCGGTGGCGGCGATGCGAAGATCTTTGCCGCAGCCAGCCTATGGATGGGCCCCGCGCACATTCTCGAGTTCACGCTCATTGCCGCGGTCTGTGGCGGCATCCTCACACTTGCGATTCTGAGTCTTCGGAATGTGCCGCTTCCTGCGGGACTGACCGGTCAAGCATGGCTCAAGCGGCTTCACCAGGCCGATAAAGGCGTGCCCTATGGAATTGCGCTTTGCGCGGCAGCACTGATTGTCTATCCGGAGACGGCATGGCTGACCGGCTTGAACTAGTGCGGATTCGGTACACTGTTGCGCGGCCATCTCACTAGGACTGCGAGTGCGCTTACACATTGCGCCGTTCAGAATTGGCACGCGCATTAACCTCACGTTGACCAATCTCGCTGCAAGGTACGACCGACAAAGTGATTCACAGGCATGCGTAAGGACCTGAAAAGCGATGAAACGAGCACGTATGATCGTGTTGGCGATCGCCTTCGCAGCGGCTGGCGGCGCAGCTTATGTCGCCAAGAACCTCACCACCACGACGGTGACGACCGTCGAGGTCGATACCGCTGAAACTGTGGACGTTTTGGTCGCGAGCCGTGACATCCGTCTCGGCGATGCGGTGCAGTCCGACAACATCAAGTGGTATGCTTGGCCCAAGAGAGCTGCAGTATCAGGGTACATCACGAAGGCAAGGCATCCCGACGCCTTGTCGAAATACTCCGGCGCAATTGCACGCGCGCCGTTTCTTTCTGGCGAGCCTATCAAGGAGCAGAAGCTGATCAAGGTCAGCGAGGGTGGTGTCATGGCTGCAATTCTGCCGGCAGGCATGCGCGCCATATCAACACCCATCCGGGAGGAAACCTCGGCAGGCGGGTTCATTCTCCCGAATGACAGAGTCGACGTTATCGTTTCACGGCGGGAACGTGGTGCTCGTAAGGAAGAGCACATATCCGAGACTGTCTTGCGCAACGTTCGGGTGTTGGCGATCGGGCAGGCCATAGAAATCAAGGATGGCAAGAAGGTGGCAAACGGCAAGACCGCTACCTTGGAGCTGTCACCGCGTCAGGCTGAGACACTTTCGCTTGCTCAGAACATGGGAGATATCTCCCTTGCATTGCGCTCTCTTTCCGATTCGCTGCGCAGCGGCAAATCCGGCCCGGAAACGGGCGATCACGACCTGAGCGGCGAGCGCGGCTCGACAGTCAAGCTTCTGAAATATGGTGTTCCCTCGCGGGCGTTCGGCGTGAATTGAGCGTGCAAGGATTTTCACGCCCAAGGAAGGTATGATGATGTGGAAGACGGCAAGATTTCTTTGGACATTTGTAGTGCTGGCGGCCCTGAACTTCGCGGCAATGGCTGCGTTTGGCACCGCGACCGCGTTTGCACAGTCCGAGCACACTTCGATCCTGCGCATTTCGTCAGTCGCGAAACTGCCGGCCAAAAGAAGCGTCAAAGTTGGGCTCAACAAGTCAATGGTGGTCGAGCTGCCGCGTGATGTCCGGGATGTGCTGGCGTCCGATCCCAAGATACTGGACATCGTTCTGAACACATCGCGGCGCGCCTATCTGATCGGCACGGGTGTCGGTCAGGCGAACGCGTTCTTCTTTGACCAGGCCGGCAACCGTATCCTGTCTCTGGAGGTGGTCGTTGACCGGGATCCGGCGCCATTGGAAAACCTCCTCAATCGGCTCATTCCCGGCGGTGCAATCAAGGTTGAGTTTCTCAATGACACCGTCATTCTGACGGGTAAGGTTCCCAACGCCTCGGACGCGGCGCGCGCGTCCGACATCGCGGCCCGCTTCATAGTCACCGAGAATCCGCAGTCCAATGTCAAGTTCCGTGAGAAGGTCATAAACCTGCTCGTGGCCGGCTCGAAGGAGCAGGTGCTGCTCAAGGTATCGGTCGTCGAGATGGAGCGCACGATCATCAAGCAGCTCGGGGTCGATATCACCAACGTGGCCGGCACCGCGGGCGCAACGTTCCTGACCGGCAACTTCTCGTTCGAATCGCTTAGCAATCTTCAGTTTCCGTTCAACGGAAAGGACGTTGTTTCGACCATAGGCTCAGTTGCCGGGTTCCAGTCGAACAGCACAGACGTGGCTGCTGTAATCAGGGCGCTTGAACAGAACAATCTCATTCGCACGCTCGCTGAGCCGACGCTAACAGCGATCTCAGGCGAAACGGCCAACTTCCTCGCCGGCGGTGAATTCCCGATCCCGATCGCGCAGGACAACGATACCATCTCAACGGAATTCAAACCGTTTGGCGTCGGGCTCTCCTTTACACCGGTCGTTCTCAGTGAGGGACGGATTTCAATGAAGGTGTCGACAGAAGTATCGGAGCTCACGAACGAAGGAGCGATTACGCTCGGCGTCATCACCATACCCGCATTGAAGGTCCGGCGAGCCAACACGACGATCGAACTGCCGAGCGGCGGTTCGCTGGTCATTGCCGGGCTCATTTCCGACGAGACCAAACAGGCCATGACCGGCAGGCCCGGAGTGAAAAATCTCCCCGTCCTCGGTGCGTTGTTTCGCAGCCGGGACTTCACGAAGTCCGAGACCGAGCTCGTCGTCATTGTCACGCCGTACATGGTCGATCCCACAGCGCGCCACAACCTTGCCCGTCCCGACAAGGGGTTTGCGCTGGCCTCCGATGCGCAATCCAATCTTCTCGGGCGGCTCAATCGCATCTACGGACGGCGGCCCAAGGCCCTGCCGGACGGACAGTATCAGGGCGATGTTGGCTTCATTGTCGATTAACCGGGACCAGAGGACAGACCAATGAGAGATACAGTGAATTGCGACCGTGGCTCCCGGACACGCAGGCGGACGATTACTCTGCGGGCCGGAGTCGTTATTCTTGCCGCTGCATCGCTTGCGGCCTGCAACGCACACCGGGAGAAAGGCGTCAAAGGCTGGCTGGTGGCCGACCCAACAGCGCGCCATCCGATACTCGTCGGATCAACACCGGTTGTCCTTGATCTTCCGGTTGCGCGCGGCTCGTACGGTCTCGCCCAGAACCAGGGCTACGAACTGCGGCACTTCCTGCGCCGCTACAAGCAGAAGAATGACGGCCCGATCACGGTTGCCGCACCGAGCGGCGGTGCGAATGAAATCGCCGTCATGCACGCGCTCGGAGAGGTGAAGCGTGAGTTCCAGCGCGCGGGCATCTCCCGCCACGAGGTGCACTTCGAGGCCTATTCCGGAACGGGCACCGCGGCCTCGCCGATCAAGGTCTCCTACAATGCCTACACGGCACGGGGCCCCGAATGCGGTGACTGGTCAGACAATCTGGCGCGCGATCCCAAGAACATCCCGTATCGAAACCTTGGCTGTGCGACGCAGCGCAACCTTGCGGCCATGGTCTCCAATCCGAGAGATCTGGTTACACCGCGCGGAATGACGCCGCGCGACAGTCAGCGC
Source organism: Hyphomicrobiales bacterium (assembly GCA_028280515.1). Lineage (GTDB taxonomy): Bacteria > Pseudomonadota > Alphaproteobacteria > Rhizobiales > Methyloligellaceae > UBA2767. The sequence goes on along the minus strand of JANQLP010000008.1, from coordinate 3,096 downwards.
CGGGATGTGATCATGGACAGTTACGTACGAGGCGAATCGACCGTCGCACAGAAATCTGAAGAAGAGAAAGCGAAGGTCAGTGAAGTCTCGGGTGGAGGTGCAAATTGAGTAACCTGGCACAGGACCACAATCCACTTGCGCCTCATGCCGAGCCGCCGAATGACGATCAGCGAGCGGCGCCGGATGTCCCCGCGCAACCGGACCCTGCGCAGACTTCGGACGTCGGCGCGCATGTGGCTGAGGGAGGCAATCTGCTGCCCGGAGATCCCGGCGTGATGCCCGATGCACCGGCTACAGCGGGATACCATCCTGAGGGTCCTATCCCGAACGCTCTCGCGGAACCAATGGCATATCCGGGCGATGTGACGGCACAACAATCGGTTCAACCCGGTCAGGTCGACACATATGCTGAGCCTGGGCCTTCCGCAGCCTCTGCGGAAGCACGTCCCGCCGATGCCGTCGCGGAAGGCGGCAACATGGCCGGCCGTGTTGCGGCCCAGGACCCGGGAACGGCCGCAGAGCTCGGCGCGCGACCGCTTCCGCGCATCAACATTCAAGCCTTCTGCGACGAGCAGAGCACTGCAGACCTGATCCAGCAGGCGAGCCAGGACCGGCGGCTCTCGAAAACCCATGTGACTGTTCACATGGGAGGTCTGAAGGCGGCGACACAGCATTACGGAAACGCGCCGACGCCGAATCTCATCATCGTGGAGTCGTTGCATCAGCGCGACGGTCTGCTGATGGACCTCGATGAGCTCGCGTCCGTCTGCGATTCCGGCACGAAGGTCCTGGTCGTCGGTCACGTGAATGATGTTCTGCTCTACCGCGAACTGATGATGAGGGGTGTCTCGGAGTATCTTGTGATGCCGCTGACGGTGCCTCAGCTCATGGAGAGCCTGTCGACCCTCTATAACGATCCGAATGCGGCCCCGCTTGGAACGGTTATAGCTTTCGTCGGTGCCAAGGGCGGGGCCGGCTCGAGTACGATCTGCCATAACACGGCATGGACCATATCCCAGGACGTACAAAGCGATGTCGTGATCGCCGATATGGACTTGCCTTTCGGCACCGCCGGCCTCGACTTCAATCAGGATCCGGTTCAGGGCATAGCCGACGCGCTTCTTTCGCCCGACCGTGTCGATGAGGTTCTGCTCGACCGCCTTCTGTCACGCTGCTCCGATCATCTCAGCCTGTTCGCGGCGCCGGGCACACTCGACCGGTCGTACGACCTGAGCTCCGACGCCTGCGATACGGTCGTGGATGTGTTGAGGAAGAACGTTCCCTATATCGCTGTTGACGTTCCGCATCTATGGACGGAATGGGCGCAACAGGTCTTGGTTCAGGCGGATCGTGTTGTCATCACCGCGCTTCCGGACCTTGCGAACCTTCGCAATACGAAGAATCTGCTCGAGAAGCTCAATTCCGCGCGGCCGAACGATCTGCCGCCGATTCTTGTGCTTAACCAGGTCGGCGTGCCGAAGCGTCCGGAAATCTCCGCCAAGGACTTCGCGAGCGCCGTCAATACCGAGCCTGCGGCCATCATCGAGTTCGACTGTCAGCTTTTCGGATTGGCGACGAACAACGGTCAAATGATCGAGGAAGTCTCAGCCAAATCCAAACCGGTCGAGGTATTTCGGCAACTCGCCCGAGTTCTGACCGATCGCGAAGATGTCAAGACCGAGTCGAGGTCAATTCTGGCATCGCTCCTCGGCAAACTGCCCCTCAAGCAGCTGGGAAAGAAGTAACGCATGTTCGGGAAACGAGGGACGCCCGGCGGGCCTGACATCCCCAAGGAGCCGGTCCGACCGGCTCAGCCAGCAGGCATGGAGCCTGCAACCGCGCCGTTGCCGCAGGCTCATTCGACCGCTGAAGGCGCAGCCCAGCCGCCGACTGCGCAGCCGGAGGCCTCCCAGCCTGCCGCACAGCCGCCGCCGCAAGCTCAACCAGCTCCCCCGCCACCGGCGGTGGAGAGCACGCCGGCGGCCTCTCCGTTCGATCGCACGCGGTCCGAGGACTATTACGATGTCAAGACGACGGTGTTTAACGCGCTGATCGATACCATAGACCTGACGCAGCTCGCCCGTCTTGAAGCGGAAGCGGCGCGGGAGGAAATCCGCGACATCGTCTCCGAGATCGTCGCCATCAAGAACGTTGTCATGAGCATCTCCGAGCAGGAGGAACTGCTCGAGGATATCTGTAACGATGTGCTGGGCTACGGTCCTTTGGAGCCGCTTCTGGCGCGCGATGACATCGCCGATATCATGGTCAACGGCGCCGAGACGACCTACATCGAAGTCAACGGCATGATCGAGGCGGCCCCGATCCGGTTTGCGGACAACAGCCAGCTCATGAACATCTGCCAGCGGATCGTCAGTCAGGTCGGCCGCCGTGTTGATGAGTCGAGCCCGATCTGCGATGCCCGCCTTCCCGACGGCAGCCGCGTCAACGTCATCGCGCCGCCGCTTGCCCTGGATGGGCCCACGCTTACGATCAGAAAGTTCAAGAAGGACCGGCTGACCCTGGATCAGCTGGTCAGTTTTGATTCGATCAATGATATCGGTCGGACACTGCTTTCGATTGTCGGACGCGTTCGCTGCAATACCATCATCTCCGGGGGCACGGGTTCAGGCAAAACGACGCTGCTGAACTGTCTGACCGGGTACATCGACAAGGAAGAGCGCGTCATCACCTGCGAGGACTCCGCAGAGCTGCAACTGCAGCAACCGCATGTGGTGCGTCTCGAAACCCGCCCGCCGAACCTGGAAGGCGAGGGCGAGGTCACGATGCGGGATCTGGTCAAGAACTGTCTTCGTATGCGTCCCGACCGGATTATCGTCGGCGAGGTCCGCGGACCTGAAGCGTTCGACCTTTTGCAGGCGATGAACACCGGCCATGACGGATCGATGGGAACGCTGCACTCGAACAGCCCGCGCGAGTGTCTTTCCCGGCTTGAGAGCATGATCCTGATGGGCGGTTACAGCCTGCCGAGCAAGACCATCCGCGAGATGATCGTCGCGTCCGTCGACGTCATCATCCAGGCGTCACGCATGCGCGACGGCTCGCGCAAGATCACGCACATCACCGAAGTCGTGGGCC
>JANQLP010000005.1 GCA_028280515.1 Hyphomicrobiales bacterium | reverse complement strand
GCAACCTCGTGGAGCGGATGTTCTGTCGGCTTAAGGATTTCAGGAGGATAGCGACCCGCTACGACAAGCGCGCCGACACCTTCCTCGCGGCCATCTGCCTGGCCGCTTCAATCACTTGGTGGATCAATTGAGTCCCGACCCTAGTTCGCCGACGGTTTCAGGAAGGTCGTTTCATTTAGGTTCATCAAGCCTTCACGCACCAGTATCTCGGGCGGGTCGGTCAGGTAGATGGCCGCTTTGACCCTTGTGGGGCCCCATACGCGGGTAGAGTACTCGAAATCCTCGAACCTCTCGGTGCTCGTTCGGACCGGTGGCTTGAACCAGCGCTCGTCAAATATGTACTCGACCTTGTCGACGTGCGCGATAATCCGTGATTTGGGGTGGTCGGCTTTCTCGCTGTCGACATCGAGGTAGAAATAAAGCTCGACATATTTTGAGTCACGACCAGGAACACTGTCGTTGGTGCGCACCGCCTCTTGCCGGACCCGCAGTGCTGCCTTGTCGTTGCCTGTTAGGACGTCGGGTGACGTGTTTGGTATCGCGTTAACGAGTTGTCCCGCCTCCTCTGCTGTCTTCAGCGCTTCTCCTGCTTGCTCGGCCGCTTGTTGTGCCAGTGCAGCCGCAGCGTCCGCTTCGGCGATGGCCACGTTAATGGACTCCCGCGCCTCCTCCAGTTCCTTCGTTGCATCATCTGTGAACATTCGCGCCTTCTCAGCAGCGACCATTGCGTCTGTGGCCGCGTCCAGTGCCTCAGCACGAATGGCACTGAGGTCTTCTTTGGATGATTGGAGTTCCGCCGTCACCAAGTCTCCGACGGCAAGCCGAACCACAACAGGAATACCCAACGCTCCGAGAACGCCGCCCACCAGCACGATTATGTAGAATTGCCGTCTCACCCAAGGCCCCAGTTGCTCCTTTAGTTCGACGCGAAGCTGGGTTCGGATAGAGTCAACGTCCATTTCAGGACGTGTTGGACCATTCATCCTCTATCTCCTTGCGTTAACATACCGCCTCGGAGAATTTGCAGCGTTTAGTCTGCACAGTGATTTTACCTTGGCGTGTGGGATGATGCCAGCCATGAGAGGCGGCACTCGATTACGAAAGGTTGGTCTCAGTCTTCAAGAACTGCATTGCCGAGCGCAGGCAGGATCCAACAGTCAGTGGCAGCAGTCAGCCAAACTCGCCCTTGTTGGTCTTCCGATCAGAGCTCTCGGAAATAGCGCGCGACCGGCCAGCGTTTGAAGCCGGCGCTTTCGTAGGTGGCGCGTGACGGTGCGTGACCGGGGTCGTCTCCGGTCTCGACCATGACCATGGCCATGCCTGCCTTCTTGATCTCAGCGAATGCGAAGTCCATCAGAGCCGTTCCGATCCCTCGGCGCTGGTGATCCGGATCGACGGCCAGAATGTAGATTTCGCCCATCCGGTCCTCAGGATGGATGCGAATGCCAACGAAGCCCAAAACCGCAGAGTCCTCCGTCGCCACCGCAAGCCGTGTTCGCCGATCGTCCACCAGCGCTTCAATTTCTGCCTTTTGCCGTTCCCACCATCCGTCTGGATAGAATGCGTCGAAAACGAAGCGTTCCGTCGCCGGTTGAAGTTGGGAGAACACCGGGCTCCAGGCGCGCTTCGAAAGATCTAGAACGCGCTCAAGATGCTCCGGGCGAAAGTCCTGGATGCGAAGAACCATGAGTCACCTTCCTGCTGCCTGACGCATAAACGCCTTACTCAAATACCGTTTTTGAGCCGATCCCTGAACACTCCGATCAGCAGAACGTTCATTGGGGGTAGTGGGTATAGAGTCTCAGGCGGAACGCGGTAAGGTTGGCTGAGCTCCAATGGAAAGGCAGAGGCTATGCCGTCCCTGCGACTCATCCTATGGGTTGCCCTGCCGACGCTTCTGATGGTGGCGCCCGGCTACGGCCAAGACGGCGTCGAGGCTTGCCAGCGACAGCGGGGCACCGTCATCCAGGACCTGCCGGCCGCTCTGGCCAAGCACGATGCATTGGTCCGTGAACGCTACGACGAACTCCTGGGGGCCAGGGACCGCGGTGATCAACTGCTCATCGGCGGCGCATCCGGGCTCTGCAATGCGGATCTGGCGCGCGCGGACCTGCGCGACGCCAGGCTCGCCTACGCAAACCTCCGCGGCGCGTTGCTGACACGGTCCAATCTCAGCGGGGCGGTCCTGGAAGGCGCGGACCTGACGGGTGCAAAGCTGTCCTACGCGAAGCTTGACCGAACGTTCCTCGTGGAGGCGCGGTTTCGCGGTGCCGATCTCACCAATGTGGATTTCCGGCAAGCCAACCTGACCGGGGCCGACCTGACCGGCGCCAATCTTCAGGGCGCCAACCTGGAAGGCGCGTTCCTCTACCGGACGGTGCTCACGGACGCGAAGCTCGAAAACGCGCGATTGGCGGGCGCGCAGTACGAACCCAGAGGCCTGCCCGCCTCGGAATGGCTAGTCGCTCTGAACGGCGTCTCGCGCGTCTGGTTCTGTGAGGACGAGGAGGGCGCCATGGTGCGCCTGCGCGCCCTGTTCAGGGACGGCGGCCTCAGAGCG
>JANQLP010000252.1 GCA_028280515.1 Hyphomicrobiales bacterium | reverse complement strand
CACGTATGACATGTCCATGGCCATGGGCGAGCTCTCCCTGTTGCCGGCGGTGCGCGCGGCGGACGACAACACCGTGCTCGTGGCAGACGGTTTCTCGTGCCGCCACCAGATCGCCGACGGAACCGGACGTGAGGCACGCCACGTGGCGCGAATTCTCGACGAAGCGCTAGCCGCACCCGACAACTCGCGAGGTTGATCGATGGCCCAGGACGAAACCGCAACCCTCCCCCGCGCCGAGCCCATCGTCCGGCGCACGCTCCACGACGAGCTTCTGGAGCGCCTGCGGCAGATGATCGTCGACGGCGAACTCACGCCCGGGTCCAAGGTGCCCGAGAAGGATCTGTGCGCGCGCTTCGGCGTGTCACGCACGCCCTTGCGCGAGGCGCTCAAGGTGCTGGCCAACGAGGGGCTGGTGACGCTGACACCCAACCGCGGCGCCATGATCGCCGACCTCACCCTGGAAGACCTGGAAGAGACCTTTCCGGTCATGGGCGCACTCGAGGCGCTCTCCGGCGAGATGGCCTGCGCCAACATTACCGATGCGGAAATCGCCGAAATCGGCGCGCTGCACAATCAGATGGTCACGCACTACGAGGCGCGCGACCTGCAGGCCTATTTCCGCACCAACCAGCAGATCCACGAGCGGATTCTGGCCGCCGCGCGCAACCAGACGCTCTCCACCCTCTACCGTGGCCTCGAGGGACGAATCCGGCAGGCGCGCTACATCGCCAACATGTCGGACGCGCGCTGGGCTCAGGCGGTCGACGAACACGCGCGGATGCTGGCGGCACTCGAAGCGCGCGACGGCGCGGGCCTCGCCGCGATCATGAAAACGCACCTTGAGAACAAGTTCGAGACGGTCAAAGAGGCGCTCCTGTCCCGCGCGGAGGACTGATCCCCTTTTCACCGACGCGCATTCCCGATATCAGGGGTTAACCTGTTGCTCGTTTTCCGGCATTAAAGTCGGCGACGGATGGGTGGCCGAGTGGTTGAAGGCACCGGTCTTGAAAACCGGCAGGCGTGCAAGCGTCTCGGGGGTTCGAATCCCTCCCCATCCGCCATTGGCATTTAAGGAACACATCACCACTATCGGGGCGAGCTTCGGCTGGCTCTTCATCTTGTTCGTTCTCGAGCAGAGGTTTCGCGGTGCCTTGCACGGCTTTGATGCGTCCGTTGCGTCGAGAACAAGTTACTGCTTTGGTTTCCACTCACCTGCAAGTCGCTGCGCTTGGGTAATCTGGTCCTGAGTCATTGCCTGGGCGATAGTATCTCGAAGGAATCTCGCTGTATAATCCCCTCGGGACACAGCCAAATTGAACCACTTGTAAGCTTCGACGATGTCCGATGGCACGACGTTACCTCTGCTATACATCCTGCCGAGTAGGCGTTGCGCTAAAGCGTCGCCTTTTTCTGCGGCTAGTTGATACGAAGTGAAGGCGGCTTCGACATCCTGCGGCACGCCCAAGCCATGATGGTATATGAGTCCGAGTTTGACACCGCAACGCACATCCCCATTGTTATAGGCCTTCCGGAACCATGTTACCGCCGTCACACTGTCCTGCGGTACACCTTTGCCGTCCAAATACATCATGCCCAACTCACACTGCGCTGACGCGTGTCCTTCTTCCGCGAGAGGACGCACCAGGCGAAGGGCTGTCGCGAAGTCACCACTTTTATACGCAGCTCGGATGTCTTCCCATGGTCCGGACGATACAGACACGACCATGCCGACATGCAGGGCCACAGCAACCAGTATCATTCTCATGACGAGCAACATCACCTCGAAACGTTACAACAGGCGCTCCGACTTATCGAGGTTCCTGACGCCGCGTAGTCAGTCCTGATACGATGGACAGCCGTTTCAAAATCCCTCCGCGCTCTACGGGTCGCTTGAAAGGCAGTAAACAGCGATATTGCAAGGCTCGCCAAAGCGCTAATTAGCGCTGCCCAAACGGCCGGACGATCTGGGATCTCCACCTCTCAATGGCGAAATCTTGCCTGATGTTCGGGCGAAGTTTCTCGCCAGCCCAACCTTCGATAGTGGGTCTTCATTATGGGGTAAACGGCAAAAGCAAAAAATTATGTTCGTTGCGGTAAACGTGAATACGGCTGCAACGAACGAAATGGATGCCCAGCCCCAAATCCCTCTAACTGCGAGGTAGATTGGGGCCCAAAGCAATGACCAGAGCCAACTGAGTGGCGTCGTAACGGTTTCAACATAGTTATTTGAAGGGTTTTCGAAACATGTTGCCATTGCTTCTCCCGCCCAACCAAACTTCCCGTCGTTTGGGATTGTCGGAAACATCCTGAAGCTTGATTAGAGGCAGGACGATTTTTCCTTCTTGTTCACTATCTCCTGCCAGTCCGGACCCAGGAGGTCACGAGCCGAAAGCGCCTTCGCGCCGGCTGGATCGTTCGCTTTGAACATTTTGACGATCACTGAGCCGGTTCCGGCCCTGCTGAGCTGCCCATACTCATTGACGCCCGTCACAACACTTCCCGTGCCGTGGTTCAGAAGGATGTACTTGTCGTAGCCACGTCGAATGGTTTCAACACCAGCACGCCGCATCATTATTTCATTGGTTTGACCAGCACAAACTGGCGCAGTGTTTGCGTCGATTTTGATCGTGTCGGCTGACATTTGAGTGGCGCTTGTACTTGCGCAGCTCGCCAAAACCAACGCCGCAATCGCAACAGCTGACGTTGCAACTAACCTATCCATTTTCTTTCTGTCATTTGGAAAATGCCGCCCCAACAAGAGATATTTATCTTATTCCCTTTATGGCAATTGTCAAAAAACAGAGCTTGTATGCCGCGATATAGTTGTACGCGCTCCGCCCGATTCCACTAATGCGCGAAGCGCTAGTTCAGCACCCCAAGTTACCCGATAAGCGGAAACGCACCTCCAGAAGCGAATTTCGAGTCCTGAGAGCCGCTTCACATTGACATTTGTAGCCTAGAAACCTCGTTTGGTCCGAGATCAGTCAACTTGGTCATTGATCTCAGCCGCCAATTTTCCTGATCGTATTCATTGTCCCATCGTGTATGTGTTTTGGTTCGCCGGAGTTGGAGTTAAGCTGCGCCGGTAGTGTCACTGAGGAACCACTCACGGTTTTTTTCGACTTCTGTTGCTTAGACTCGGCCGAGGCAACAGTGGCGGAACCGACTGCAGCCATAGCGACCAGGCCGATACCGATTACAGTTCTGATAGGCCTTTTCATATCCTGCCCTGTCCTCGTTTCTTATGAGGATAGGTGGTTTTGATCCGGCCAAAGGTTCACTTCGTTTTTTGGACTGGTTCGGCCATATCCCATGGACATGAGACGCAACGCCAGACTTAGCGGAAGGTAATCGATTACCACTATCGGGGCAGGCTTTGGCTGTCCCCCTGATTGCCTTGTCGCGAATCCTCAGTGGGCCGGTCCTATATTGCGGCCATTACCAGCCACCACACATCGGTAGCGTTTCCAGTAAGGAAGGAACGATGCATGTTCCAAGCGTCCCGCGGTGACCCAAGTTGGTTTTCCGGCAGCACTCTTACCCGCACCGCACTGCTCTCTCCCGTTTGATGCTCTTGCTCACTGCCAAATTGGCCGTGTGGCTCGAACGGCGGGAGTTTTGGTTGCACGGGTCCAATTAGGCCAGACTTATCCGCCCTTCGGGTTCGCGAACGCCGCAACCCATGCGGGCCGGGCGGATTGTCTGTTCGGCCGCCCCCGACATTCAGTTTGCCGGCGGTTGCGGGGCGGGCTTTTCGAGATCCTCGATTCTCGTTTGCTGGTCCTTGATGATCCGTGATTGCTCACCGACCTGCAGTTTGAGGCGGTCGACTTCCGCCCGAGAGCGCTCCAGCTCCAGAGTGACCTTCTCAAGCGCTCTCGCCGAGACGACCCGCTCACCCTGCAACTCGCTTATCCTGGCCTGATGGCCGTCGATGGTTTTTGTTTTCTCGTCGCTCACGCCCTTGAGCGTCGCCAATTCCGCCGCGACGCCTTCCGCCTTTTTCACGGCCGCTGAAAGCTGCGTTTCAAGGTCCGCGACCTTCTTGTCAAAGTCTGCGACCTTCTTGGAATGTTGTGTCTGAGCGTCCGACAGTTCCGACTTGATCGTCGAAAGCTCCTGCCTCGCTTTATTGGTCTTGTCGTTCGCGTACGCGTAGCCGAGCGCAATGCCCAGAACGATCCCGAAAATCCCGACAACCCACGGCCTTGTCCCCGTCATCTTTCACCTCAAATACCACCGACTCAAGCACTGGTTCGAACGTCGCCCTGAAAGAGCGAGAGAAAGCCCCATGACCTGAAAACCATAGCCCGCCGAACGACGACGTGTCACCCAAGGTCAAAGCCAATCTCGACGGGAAAAGAAGTGGCCCGAGCGGGTCACTTGTGTTGGTAAATGGAGTCTTGCGGTGCCGCCAACGGGATCTTAGGGATTTTGTGCTTTCCTTGAAGGCGTATGGTTCAGACGTGGGGGCGGTGAACTGTATGTGGTCCGCTCATGCGGGACGTTTTGGACATCTTCATGGGAAGCGTTTCTCTCGCCGGTTACGACATTCCGGTGGCCGCTCTCATGTTTGTCGCCTTACTTGGGGTCGCCGCGGCGACGCGGAGCACGTCGTGGGGCATTCTCGGGATCTTCCTGCTCTTCTTCTTCCAACTGTTCGTGCCTGCCTTCGACAATCTTTAGCCTGACCACGGAGACGATCCCCACATGCGGGGGGCAGCGAGCGCCGAATGAGGCTGGCCGGCATTCCAATGAGGGCCAGCCTCACGAAGCCTCTCGCCTCGTGCGGGATTTTGCTCCATCATCTGTAGCCATCGCCAACATGTCCGGAACGTGAATATCCGGATTCGGAAAACCTGCCCCTGGATCACGCGAGACCCCTTCCCATGACCGCATTCTGTGAGGACGCCTGGCAGCGGAACTTGCCGCTCTATCAGGCCACGCTCGACCTGCCCTTCAACCGCGAACTCGCCGCCGGCACGCTCAGCGCCGAGCGGTTCCGCCACTACATGATCCAGGACGCGCACTATCTGGAGGGCTTCGCGCGTGGACTGTCGCTGGCGTCGGCAAAGGGGTGGACGGCCGACCATATCGTCCAGTTCGCAAGCGGCGCCGAAACCGCCATCGTCGTCGAGCGGTCGCTGCACAGCGATTACTTTCAGGAATTCGGCGTGACGGATGCGGACTTCGCGGCAACGGAGCGCTCGCCCGCGTGCGAGCACTATGTCAGCTACCTGCTGAGCACCGCCGCCCTGGAGCCGTTCGAAGTGGCACTCGCCGCCCTGCTGCCATGCTTCTGGATTTACCGCGAGGTCGGCAACGCGATCCACGCCCAGGCCGGAACTGACAATCGCTATCGGGCATGGATCGACACCTATGCCGGCGAGGAATTCGGCACCGCGGTCGACGCGGTGATCCGGGTGGTTGACGAAGTTGCGGACAAGACGTCGGAGCGCACGCAGGCCGCCATGCATCAGGCCTACAGACGTTCCGCACAGCTTGAATGGATGTTCTGGGACAGCGCCTACCGCCTGGAAGACTGGCCCGCAGGCTGATCACTCCTCGCCATGCCGCTTTGCCCTGTCTGCGGTCTTGCGGGTGCAACCCGGCGTGCATTGCGGCGCGGATGCGCTGGCGGCGATTGCGGCAGTTTCGGTTTTGCGGCCGGCGCCGCGGCTGGCGGCGGAGGCCGCTTGAATTGTTCGATTTCGGACAGGGCGTCCAGCAGCGGGTTCTCGGAGCGGTGTGACCGGCCCTCGAAATAGCTGTCCTGATCGAGCTTGAGAGAACGGTGGCAGATATCGGATTCGGCATGAGAGCCGGATTCGAGCGTCACGCGCAATGCGTTGATCGGCCCGGAGACGCGTCCGTGAACGATCACGTTCTCGGCGACGATACCGCCGGCAACCTGCCCACCATCACAGATGTTTATATTGGTACAGAAAACGTGGCCCCGCACGTTCCCTTCCACCTGCACATTGCCATTGGAAACAATGTCCCCGACGATCGTAACCTCGTCGCCTACGACGATTGCCGTCATGCCCGTAGACCCCTCTCAATCCAGCGTCTCGCCTTGCCGAATCTTGAGCTTTACTGTGTGTTAAGGGCGGTTAACGAACCGTAAATGCGTGTGCTGATCTGATGCACACAAGAAGAATGCACCCAAAGACGCCCATTTTACCGCCGGCCTTCTGGTGTGAGATCGAGCGCGCTCATCCATGTCCCAACATCATCCGCCAGAGCTTGCCGAGGCTTTCTCGGGCGCGTTCGCGGTGGGTCAGGTAGCGCGCGTGCGCCGTCGGCGGCGCGTCGGGGGTGAGTTCGATCGACCAGAGCGCGCTCACGGTATTCGGCACGAACGAGAACCTGACATCGATGATGCGGTTGGGGTGATCCGGGTCTTCCGCCACGAAGCCCTTGCTGAACCAGTGGAACCGTTCGACATCCTTCGCCTGCTGCGAGGCCGGATCGAGCCACGGCAAATCGCGGCTTTTATCGAGTTTCGCAACCGATACGCCGGGAAACACCTTGGGCAGGATGTTTGCGCGCACCGCGTCGACATAGAACCGGTCCGGCGTTTCGTAGATGGTCTTCCATACCAGAATGTTGCCGAAGCTCGGTTTCACTTCCAGACGGATCGGGTCGTGCCCACGGGAGCTTGCGATCTCGCGGCCCATGGCCAGGGCCGTGTGGTGCTGCAGCAGACCAAGCGTCAGGTAGACGGCCGCCCACACAAGGGCGATGCGCGCCAATACGGGCCTCTGCCAAAGCCCGGCCAGAATGACCAGCACCAGAACCGGTAGTGTGAACAGCGGATCGACGATGGAGATGATGCTCCAGGAAAACCGCGCGTCGCTGAACGGCCAGAACAGCATCGTGCCGTAGGACGTGAAGGCGTCAAGCAGCGGGTGCGTGGCGTAGCCGAGGGTACAGAACAGAAAGGTCTGCGCGAACGGCAACCGCCAGCGCTGCCCGAGAATCCAGTGGAGCGCGAGCGCACACAACAGGCCACCGACCGGAATGAAGATCAGGGAATGGGTGAACTGGCGATGATATTCGAGGAACAGAAGCGGGTCGGTTTCGGAGCGGAAAAAGACGTCCACGTCCGCCGCCATGCCGGCGGCAAACCCGAGGAGGCCGGCAATGCCGACCTGAACATTGTTGCGCGTGGCCTGCGGCAGCGCCGCGCCAACCGCGCCCTGTGTCAGCGGATCCATGTGTCGGTGATACTCATCTGTTGCCAAAATATGTGACGGCGACGTCTTCCGGTCACTCCAAAGGTTGTACGGACACGAGCGCGCGGTAAATCTGCCGTTTCGCCGCGCCCGAGAGACAGTCCACCTCGACGGCCGCAACGAAGGCGGGCTCGTCGTCTACATGGAACGGCAGGTCTTCGCTCTCCTTCCACGCCCGCGCTACGTTTTTCAGGATGACGGCCCCGAGGTCAATCAGTTCTGGCCGGATGTCCCTGATGAGGTCGGGTGCTGTTTGCGGGGCTTTCGATGGATCGCGCGTCCAGCGGTCCATCCAGCAGGACTGGATCTCTTTCGCCGCGTCGATCTGGGCTTCAAAGAACGCTTGCGCGGTGGACCCATCGATACGCACGGCCTCCGCCTTGCCGAGCGAGGATTGCAGGACTTTCTGCTCCCGCTCGAGATCCTCGACGGGCAGATTGCGCAGCGCCTTCCACGCCGCGACCGACTTCATCAGCGCAAGCCTGTCGCGAATGCTCTCGAACACCGCCGTTGTGAGCGGCTCCGCCTTGGCCACAGGCGCCGTGACCGCGCCGACCGTCAGCACGAGCATGAGGATCGCAAACCGCTTCATCATTCCGCGTACCCGAATGCCTCGATGAATGGCTGCAGCCGGTCCATATACGGCTTCATGTGTTTCTCGTAGCGGCGCCAGCGGTAGCGGGCGTGGGAGTAAATCCCGCTGGTGACCTGGGTGTAGCTCGGCGTCTTGATGTTGCGCGTGCGCGCGTGGCTTTCAAAGTCCAGCACCGCGTCATCCCAGGGCAGTTCGAGAAACGCGACGAGCTCGCGCGCGGTCTGCTCCAGATCGTCAACGAGCCCTTCGTAGCGAACCCGGAACACCTTGAGCGGCAAAAGCTCTTCATAGCGCTGCCACAGCCGCATGACGTTCGCATAGAGGCGCGTCGTGTCGTCCAGTGTCAGGAAGTTGGACATACCGGCGTTCAGTTCGAACATCTGCATGAAGCAGCTGAGACAGGCGTCGCACGGATGGCGCAGGCAGAGAACGAACCTGGCGTCAGGAAACAGGCGGTGGATCGCCGCCGCCTCCACCAGATTGAGCGGCATCTTGTCGACGAGCAATGCGCCCGGCTCGCGCTCGACGACCTGATCGGCCGCGTCGAAATATACCCGCCTTAGCTGCGTGATCTGCTCGGGCGTGAGTTTGGCGATGATATCCGGATACTGCGCGCCCCTGCCGACAAGGTTGGCCCGCACCTTCTGCATCATCGGCTCTTCTTCCAGCACCTGGATGCCGGGATGACCGTCAAGGATCTGATCGAGGAGCGTCGTACCGGAGCGGGGAAAGCCGACCACGAACACCGGAGACGGTTCAGCCGGCTCCCAGTCGCCGGCCGACACCCAGCCGGAAATCCAGTCCGCATTGACGAGGTTCAGGTGATGATCGACATAGTCGACCATTACCTGTTTGTCGTTCTCGCGCGCCTGCCAGGCCCGGGCTGCGGCCTCGTTGCCCTTGGTGAAACAGCGAAACGCCTCCTCCGCGTCCCCCAGCCGGTCATGCACCCGCCCGAGATCGAAGTGCCGGGCCGTCACCAGATCGGGCGAAACGTCGCCGTTCACCGGCAAAGCCTGAAGGATATCGCGCGCCTTCTCATGATCCCCGTCACGGTACGCGATGCGGGCGGAAACGATTGCCAGACCAACGTGATCCGGGGTGATCTTCAGTCCCTTTCTGACGTCGCCGCGGGCCCGGTCGAGATCATTGGATTTCTCGTGGATCAGGGACGAGACGTACAGGTTTTCCGCACTTTCCGGCTTGAGCTTGAGCGCTTCCCCGGCGCTTGCGCGCGCCTTTTCGAAGTTCCCGGTTTCCTGATGGATGACCGCCAGAAGCCGGTGCGCGTTGTCGTCGCCGGCGTTCCGCGTGATCGCTCGCTCCAATAATGCGGACGCCTCTTCAGCCTGGCCCATGCCGTGCTTGACGTCCGCAAGGCAGCACAAGGCCTTGTGCATGTCCGGGCGCAGGTCGAGCGCACGCGTGAAGTGCGTTTCGGCCTGCTCCGGCTGGTCCGTCTCGGCGTACACCACGCCCATCTGGAAGTGCACCTCCGGATTGCGTGGTTCGAGCTTCAGCGCATCCGACAGCGCGCCCGCGGCGGCTTGCGCATCGCCGTGCGCCAACAACGTCTGGCCAAGCGCGATATGAATGTTCACGTCATCCGGCGCCAGTGTGATCAGGTGCCGGTATTCGCCCGCGGCCTCCGCGAGCCGGTTGTCGTCCTGCAGCGCGTTCGCCAGGTTGAACCGGGTGTTCGCAGTCTCGGGATCGAGCCGGACCGCCTTGGACAGAGTCTCGATCGCACGCCCCACTTCACCGCTCTTGTGAAAGGCGCAGCCCAGAAGGTTCAAAAGGCTTGCGTTTTCAGGAACCCGGCTGACCGCCTGAGACAGGTATTTCACCGCGACCTTCGGCCGCTCGGTTTCCATGGCGATGTAGCCGAGAACATGCAGCACGTCCGGGATACCCGGGTGGCGCTTGTTGATGCGCAGCAGGGATTTCTCGGCCGATTTCGTCTGGCCGGCGCGGAACTTGGCGACCGCCTCGTTGAACTCCTGCTCGATATTCGCCATTGGAGCGCTTACAGTTCGGGCATGGCCCACCCGGACAAGGGCGCGATGGCGCCGGAACGGGCCCTGTCCAGCTTGTCACGATAGGGCTCAGCGCATCCGCGGTCATCCCCGAGATCGGGAATCTCCGTATCGGACGCATCGAGCGCGCAAAAATCGGCGACGCGCTTCAAGGTTGCCTGCGGGTCGCTCACCAGATCCTCATACGAGACGCGCAGGCACACGCCGTGAAGCGCCTCGGCCCACGCGTCGGAGAGGCGCGTATAGACTTCGAACTGCTCGTAGATCGCTGATACGTTATACGAGTACGGGTTCGATCCGTCGGCGAAATACTGCTCGAAGATCCTGAGGGCGGTATCGTCCTGGTCTCGGGTGAGGAAGACCACTTTCATCCTTTGCACAGTCTCGGCGATCCGCCCGAGGTCCGCCAGCAGGTCGGAATTCGTGCAGGTCAGCACCTCCGCGCCCTGCGCCCGGGCCTTCGTCGCGCGGGCATAGGTCTTGGTGAACTGACGGTGCGCGGACGTCGGCAACTGCCCGGGAAAGTTGAGCGGGAGGAACCCGTTCGACGTTGCCGTCTCGCGCGCCGCGACCTGTACCAGATCATGGTCAAACCCTTTCGCGACGCCGTCCACGGCTCCAACCAACCGTTCCAACGTCGATTTGCCACTGGAGGGTAGCCCGAGAATGAACAGCGACAGCGGCCCCTGCTCACTGATGTCGTCCAGCGGCGCGCCGGCGTAAATCCACTCCGAGGCCCGCTGGATGATGTGCTCGTCGACGTCACGCAGCTGTTGCTGCGCCTCCTGGAACCCGCCGCCCATGCTCGAATTCGTCGATTCCAGAAGTTCCCAGGCATCCTCATCATTCCCGGCGCGGCCGAGCAGTGCGGCGCGCGCAAAATCACGAAAGGCCGCGAACCTCTGCTCCTCCTCTTCAGACGCGAAAGACGGCGCTTCTTCCTCAAACGCGTCGAGTTCCTTCAGCATTTTTTTTGCCTGCGCCGCATCCGACACGTGGCTCAGCCGATACAGGGCGTCCACATGCTCCAGCGCAGGCAACCCGCTTTTCATGGCTGCGGTCAGGGTTGCAATGGCCTCTTTGCGGTTACCCGCTTCGAGATGGCAGAGCCCGAGCAAAAACGCCGCATCTTCAGTGTCTTGCGATGCGGACTTCGCCTGTTCGAGATGTGCGATCGCCGCGCCATAGTCGTTCTGATGGTGGCAGACCCGACCGATCAGGAGATGTGCCGCATACGCCGCGTCCTTCTCCGGAGACAGCGTCAGGACGTATTCCGCTGTCTGGCGTGCCATGTCATGAGAGCCGAGATAAAAATAGATGTCAGCTAGGTCCGTGAGGATCGCCGGATCGTCTGCTGCGAGCATCGATGCCCGCAAGAAACATGGCAGTGCCGCGTCATGGTTCTTCTCGGCAAGATAAGCGCGCCCAAGCGTCGCCAACGCCTCCACATACTCCGGATGTGCGCCAAGCAAATCCCGACAGACCTCCTGGGCCTTGGACGCGTCTCCCGTGTCTAGGAAACGTCTTGCGTCCTCGAGCTGACGCTGCGCCTGCACCGCAGCCGGCGGCGATGTGAACGAGATATCCTTGCTTTCTGCCATGCCAAACGACCTGCGCAGCCTGCTCAACGGGCTCCAAACACCATTCCGGTGCGACTTATGCCACATTGCCCTCCAGAACCAAGGCAATTTTATTGCAAAAAAGGAGACGCGGCGGGGCGTCTGGAATGCTATAGCCTGCCCCATCCGTCTTGTGGCTGCGCCCGGCGTCGCGATAACGCCGGCTCCAGGCCTAATCTCAGGAAACCCGATGACCCAACAGGCTTCGCAATACTCCGTCCAGCAGGCTCAGGACGCGCATCAGGACTTGTCCCAGGCCGGCAGCTTGTTCCGTTCCGGCGATGCCGAAGGCGCAATCGAGGCCTGCAAGGCGCTGATCGAGACGTATCCCGACTATGCCCGCGCACATGTCATGGCGGGCGTCATCTACATGCAGCACAGCAATTACGCGGCGGCGCTGCCGCACCTCATGCGCGCACGCCTGATCAACCCCAACGACCCGACGGTTCTTGGAAACCTCGGCAAGGTCCACCTGGAGCTCGGCGCAACTCATTGCGCGGTTGAGGCGCTGCAAAAGGCAATCGCGCTGACGCCAAATGAGTCCATGCCGCACTATTTCATGGGCGAAGTCTGTCTGACGCAGAACGACTATGCGGGCGCGGCAGACCATTTCGAGACGGCCCTGGCGCGCGACAGGGACAATACGAGCGCGAAAGTCAGGTTGGGCCATTGTCAGGCGAGCGTTGGCCGGTATGACGAGGCCTTGTCGACGCTGAAGGCAATTCTGGCACAATCCGTAACGCCACACGAAAAGGCCCACATCTTCCAGATTCTCGCCGATTTTCCGATACCGCTCGAAGGGATCGACCTCATCTCGGAACTCGATGCGCTCGAGCAGGAAGCAGCGGACAATCCGGACCCGACACAGGCGGTCCAATATTTTACGTCGACGATTACGCTCGCCGATCTCTCCATGGCATTCGCGCGCGCGATCACGTTCGACAAGCTCGGCCGCCACAAGGAGGCGTGGGACACGTTCGCCAAGGCGAACAGGCGGATCGCCAATGAGACCATTCCGCAACGGCAAGTCTATTTCGCCCAGGGTGAAGCGTTGTTCGAGCGCGCCGACCAATGGCAACCGCGGGGCAACGGCAAACAACGTCAACCGGCACAAGAGGAACCCGTCTCGCTCTTCATTCTCGGGCCCTCACGCGTCGGCAAGACGACGCTGGAAAGGCTGGTTGGCGCTTTGGACGGCGTACGGCTCGGCTCGGAGCACACTATCGTTCGCGACACGGCACAGAAGACGTCACAACGTGCCGGTCTGCTGAGTGAGCGGTTTCTGGCAAATCTGCCGAGCGACGCAGATGAGTTGATTTCGGAGATCTACGACAATGCACTCGCGGCTTTCGCCGATGGCGCGCGCCTTGTCACCGTGACACATCCCGGCGTCATTTCCGACGTCGGCCGGCTCTCGGACCTGGTTCCAAATGCGAGATTCGTCTTTTTGAAACGCAACCACGATGATATCGCGTTTCGCATCTTCGCCTATCTGTACCAGGCAAACACCAACCAATTCGCGTACGATATCAAGGATATATACCGATATCTTGAACTGCACGACCGCATGGTCGACATGTGGGCGGCGAAGGTCGGAGACCGCGCCCTCGTCCTGTCATATGAGGATATGGTGGCTGACCCCGGCGCCACTCTCGCACGCGTTGCCAAGCTTTGCGGTATGAAGGCGCCGGCAAAACCCGATATGGAGATATCGGGCGATGTGGGCTGCGCCACCCCCTACCAGGAGTGGCTGCACGACGCCCGGGATCAGAAGACCTAGTGGCTAGCCGCCGATACGCGCCGTTCCGCGCCGGCCGTCGCTGCGAACCCACGTGACTTTGTCGCCCTGCCGGGTGAGCTTGTAGCAGTAAGACTTTTTGCCCAGCCAGTTGTTCCAACGCTGGCAAAGCTGGTGTTTGAAAATCCACCAACGCCCCGCATCCGCCGGTTTGTTGCCGCCTGCAAATGCCGCGGCAAGAGCCTGTAGCTTGCCCTGCATGGTTCCGTTCGACCGATACGAAATCGGCACCACGATGCCGCTGGTGCTGAGATACACGGTCTTGCCAGACACCGCCTTGCGCAACTCTGCACCGGACATGTGGCTTGATGTGGCGGCCTGGGCGATGCCGGTTGCCGCGAGGCTCAAGCCCACGCAAAAGAGAAGTCTTTTCATTGGGGGGAAACCTTGTTGGATGATTGTCTCGCAATAAGGGCGCGGATACCGCTCCGAAAAAGTGACGTTTTTTTGGCAGCGCATGTGAACAATCGGCAATGCACTCCCGGTTGCATCCCATGCAACGGCCGCGCCAGCGCACCGCAATCGCTTCGCAACAGACAGCCAAATCTCAAGAAAGTTCATCAAACATCTGATATATAAAAGTTTATTGAATTCGCACCCATTGCATTCCTGCCGCCAATTCCCGCCGCATTAACCATCACACGCATCAGGTCGGTCAGAATGTCACATTCGGCGAACCGAAACGGGATCGACATCCTGTTTCGAAATGGGGCGCCCTACTACGCGTTAAGCGTGCCGCGTGCAAGAAAGGTCCGCATCACGCCGACGCCGACAAGATAGATACCGACCAGAACAAATATCGTTCGCGTCGCGATTGTGCCCGGGAAGCCCGCGACCACCTCGTACAGCGCCGCAATGGACCACAGGGAAACGGCGACGACCGTGGGCAACCGCCACTGTTTCGTGCGCAATGGATGAACCCATTTCAAAGGCAAGACTGTCGCAATCGTCAAGACAATCACGATCGGAAGTACAACGTTCGACCCGGCGTGGAACACGAACGCATAGAGGCACACGACATTCCAAATCGCTGGAAAACCGATGAAAAATCCATCCCCCGTTTTGCTTTTCTTGTCGGCAAAGTGGTACAGCGAACCCAACAGAATCAATGCGCCGGCAACCGGGGCAAAGGTCTCACCGAGACGTCCACTCTCCATGAGGATAAACGCGGGCACGACACAATAGGTGAGATAGTCGACGACCAGATCCAGTGTCACACCGCTGAACCGCGGAAGAGCCTTGTCCACCTGAACCCGGCGGGCCATCGGGCCGTCGATCGCATCGATCACGGCCGCAGCGCCAAGCCACAAAAATGCGGCACGCCAGTCATGCGATGCCGCAGTGTGCAAGGCAAAAAGACCACAAACCGCACCTGACGCCGTCAATAGATGAACGGCAGCGGCGTAGATTTTCGTGCGCATCGCTCGTCTTCGATCCCCCCTATTGCACCGAAAACCAACTCTCGGACGCGTTCTCCTGCAACCGCCGGCACACGGCGCGAGTGTACGGTACAGGTGGAATGGTCAGATTACGGAGGAACCCAACAGAATTGGCAATATGCAACGCCGCGGTTTTGGCGATCACATCCAGCCCGGCATCAGAACCGACGCTTCACCTTGCCCATGATTCTGAGATCGTCGTCTCCAGGGTTGGCGTCATTGGTGAAGCCAAGCTCGGTGTCGTCTGCTTCCGGCGATCCGTACATGAGATCGAGCCCGAAATTGAGCTTCGGAAGGGTAACAGTTCCCAATCCCGGAATCCTGACACCGCGCTGCTTCTGCTCTTCGGGTTGAGGGTTTTTCGCCTGGCTGTCGAGTGACAGACCCGGCGCAAGCGCCGGTGCGGTGACCTGCGGCGGAACTGCCGACGATGAAGCTTGAGGAAGCGGCGTCTGTTCAAATGCATGCGCACCCGTCGCCATGAAGGCACAGACTGCAAATGCACTTACACTGATCGCGAATCGTTTGCGAAACACCGGATTTTCTCCTCACCTATAAGATCGTCCGATGAGCCCAACAATTCAAGCATGTAACAAATGCTCTTAAGGTATTGCTAAAACAGGTGGTTTTTGAATTGGGGAAAATCAGGCGTGGCGAATTTGCAACGAATTCGCCCAACGCCAGCGGGCTCCGGGCCGGATCTCTTGAGAAGGACGATACCAACAACGAAAAAGGCCGCCCCCGAAGGGGCGGCCTCTGATTTCGCTTCTGAGCCTGAGGCTTAGAACTTCATCCGTGCGCCGGCAAGGAAGAAGTCGAGATCATCGAAGCCAACCGTACCCGGAATGTTATCGCTATACTCGTGGTGCGAGTATGCCATGTACAGTTCCATTGCGGCCGAGTCGATGTTCTGCACAAAGGCCACGCCCCATGATTCGGTCTCATCACCTGAAACGAGCTTGTCTTCGTTCTGTGCGTACTGAACCGAGATGCTCGTCTTGCCGTGCGAGTTCCAGCGGCGAGAGATGCCGACCTTCACGAACCACCAGTTCTGATCGAACGTGTTCGAACCGCCTTCATCGTCTTCAGCATAACCAAGGGTAAGGTTCAGACCCGACGGGGTATGAATGCACGAACCCGAGGTGCTGTAGCGCCAGAAATCATCGTCGTCTTCGTTGGTGTCATGAGCGATAGCACCGGCCCATGCGCAACGAACACTGTTCCACTCTTTCTTGAACCGCAGAGCGCCATCCCAGAAGTCGTCGGCACCATACGAGGTCGAGAGAGTGAAGCCACCGAACGACGGGGTGTCGTAGCGGATGCGATTCCGACGGCTCAGACCGTCAAGCTGGCTGTAAACCTGAGCAAGACGAATGCCGCTGTAGCCACCGCCGCTGGTGCGGAACATGAAGCTCGCGCCAACGTCGGCCATACCGGCATACTGAGCAACGGACGTGCCGGACAGATCGACTTCCGAAGAACCGTTCGATGCCGTGTCGCCCTTACCGAGTGACAGCTTGCCGAGGCTTTCGTCCTTGATCCAGACTTCCGTCCACCGCATGTCGGTGACGTTCTTCGAGTTCGTCGTACCCGTACCGAACCCACCGTTACCGGTGATGTTTGCCAGAGCCTGACAGCGTGCCGGGCCGACAATCGCGAAGGAGTCCGGGTCACAGTTTGAGACGATGCTCGAGTTGTTCTGAATGAACCAGTCCGCTTCAATCCGGAAACCGGCTGTACGGCCCGGGCTGATCGTTGCGCTACCGGTGATACGGAAACGCGAAGAAGATTGCTCGTTGTCAACGAAGAAAACGTCGCTGTCTTCACCGTCGTCCCACCACAGGATCGCACGGTTGACTTGACCTGACAGCTTCACCGAAACCTTACGATTGCCCTTCCGGACAGTCGTGGCTTCGAGCTCAGCCACACGCTCTTCGAGGTCCGCGCAGCAGTCGCCGCCCAGATCGGCCGCCTGGGCAGGCGCCAGGGCGATACCGCCCGTGAACAAACCGGCCGCCGCGGCGATGGCCAAACGACTAGTCGTTTGCTTAAGTCCCCCAATCATTGTCCATCTCCACTTGTTCTTTTGACCAAAGGTTGATTTCAAAACAGGTTGTCTCGTGGACCTCTGTCCTGAACGCCAAGCCAAGCCTCCAATTCGCGTTGGCTTGTGCTGACTTGCTGATATGCCTACCCAATGCCCCTGGAAACGTAAACTGAAATGCACCATTCCTCTCGCATTCTCTTAAAGCGTGTTGCATTTACGCCACGTCGGTAGATTTGCAGTCGCTTTTCGCCACGTTCCGACCTCAGCAATCCCACCCCATCGCGCATTTCAGCCCCCGACGCATGGTGTATAGATGCGAATATATTCAATATTCGACATCACTTATAGACAGAAATAAATAATAACATAAAATATAATTGTATATTTTTTATGTTAATTCAATCATCATAATATTTATAAGTAATTTTTATTGCTGATGTGAAATTATTAAATTACCATATAATCTGCAAATTCACATTTATACATCAAATTGCCTGATTCTGAATCAAGTACACTAACGCAAACGCGTCACTGATTGACGTTGCGAGTCTGCCCCAGAAATCCTGCGCCTTCCAGCGCGGAACGTACCTCCAGGGTGCAACAATGCCCCTTGGCGTTGTCGAAATGCGACAACAATGCGGCAAATGCCCAAGAATCGCTGACGAATGGCTGGATATCCGGTGTGGAATCGGCACGAAGCGCACAGATCCTGCGGAGAGAAAGCCGGGAATCGCACGCATTTTTGCGAAAAACCTGCAGATCTGCGTCGAGAATCACTCGTCTGGCAGGTGGCGACTCGCCCCCGCGGCACAGCGAGGCGTTGCCGCACGCGCGCGCAAACGGCTAGATTGCCGGTGAAGACAGTCGTGTTTTGCGCCTCCATTGGCCGCCGGACGGTCACCCAACACAGAGAGACACGCCAGAACCGTGGTTCAACCAACCGACAATTCCGATTCGAGTGAACTCCAGGCATTGTTTGAGCAGGCGGCGGCGGCTCATCGCCAGGGTGATTTTGCCGCTGCGGCCGAGCAATATGCCAGCCTCCTTGAGAAAATCCCGGACCATCCGCAAATCCTGAATATGTACGGGCTTGTATGCGCGGAGATGAACGATTTGGATGCCGCACAACAAGCCATTGAAAAAGCTACAAAAACCAATCCGCAATATGTAGATGCATGGCTGAATCTCGGCGTCATCAGGCAACGCGCCGGCAACCTTCAGGCGGCCGCGGAGGCGTATGCACAGATCCGCAAGCTTGAACCGAATTCTCCGGCCGGACACGTAAACTACGGTAATATTTGCCAATTACTGCAACACTTCGAAGAAGCCGCCTCGGCCTATGCCCGGGCACTGACTGTCACACCAAACGATCCTGGCGTCTGGAGCAGTCTCTCCCGGGCCTATTTGTACGCCGGGAACTGGGAAAAAGCGCTTGAAGCCACAGATCGCTGTCTCGCGCTCTCATCGGGCAACACGGGTGCCCTGGCGATTCGATCCGCGGCCCTGCTTGAGCTTCACAGGCCGGATGAACTGGCCAAGCTCGTCGATTTCGACCGGTTTATCGAGACCAGGGACTTCACGCCCCCGTCCCAGTTCGCCGACATCGCGGAGTTCAATACCGCACTTTGCGCGCACTGCACCGCACATCCAAGCCTGACATATGAACCCAGCGAAAACACCACGATGAAGGGGCATCAGACGGGAAACCTGTCCAAGGACGAGGATCAGGGGCCGATTGCACACTTGCTGGCCATGATCGATGACGCCGTTCGCGACTATCAAAAGGCGCATCCGGTCGACCCCAACCACCCGTTCCTGGCGAGACAACCAAAGCAATGGACGTACGATATCTGGGCGACCGTACTCGGTTCGCAGGGCCACCAGGCTCCGCACATCCATCGGTCCGGCTGGCTCAGCGGCTGCTATTACGCCAAGATTCCCGGCGTGATTTCCTCCGAATCGTCCGATCGGGCCGGCTGGATCGAGTTCGGGCGTCCGCAGGACAACGCCAACGCCTCTGCGACCCCGATCGTGCGCTCTTATGCGCCGCGCGAGGGAATGGTCGTCCTGTTCCCCTCATATTTCTATCACCGCACCGAACCGTTCGAATCGGAAGATACGCGCATCTCGATCGCGTTCGACATCATTCCGGCTTAACACTGCCTCCACCAGGCGTCATAATTCGTTCACATATGACGAATTGGTCATCGGAGACGTCGGATGGCGCTGAATTCGGCATTTCGAGCTGCGGTCGAGGAGTTGCGAACTCCGGGCATGGGGACGGAGAATGTCGGGCCCCTTCTCTACGCGCTCGTTCGGATGACGCGCTCCTGGCGGCTGATGGAAGTGGGTCTCGGCTATACGACGCCGTTCCTCGCGAAGGCCCTGAAAGACATGGCCACGGAATTCGAGGCCGACCGCACCCTGCTCTCCACCCCTGGCCGCGATGAGCGAAAAGGTGTGCTTTCGGTCGATTACTACAGACGGAATCACATGGCGATTCTTCACGCCATCGATGACTATTCGGTCCAAGGATCCAGCGCACCCAAGGTCCTGGAGACGCTGAGACACCTCGAACTCGACATGGTCGTTGAACTTCATGACGGCGACTACCGGGGAATGAGCCGGAAGATCGACCCGGCGACATTGCCGCTCGACCTCGTGTGGTTCGACTGCGGCGGACTGATCGATTATGTGGACTTCATCGAGGAGTTCTGGCCGCTGATCAACGCGGACGGCGGGATGTTGCTGTTGCACTATACGTACTGGGACGTCGCCAAACATTACACCGGCACCGAACCGGCGCAGCTCATTCCGAACCCGATTGCGAACGAGATCAAACGCCAGCAGGCCAGAGCGGGCGTGAACGCCGAGTTCGAGGTGCTGAGCCTGCTGGAGCCACACAAGACACGTCAGGGTAGCGTGACCGTGATCAGAAAGCTGAACCGGTCGTCGATGGTGCGGGATGCGGAACTTGAGGAAGACCTCAAGAGCTTCGACCGCGATGTCATCCGGCCGCTGCCCAAGCTCTAAGCGCCTTCGCATGGTGAATCGTCCACATGCCAGCACGGCAATCGTGTCGCAGTTGCCCGCCGTGGGGCGAAGTGGCAGAGTCCTAGCGTAATCTGCCTGCGTGCGTCGTCGAAAGTCAGGAGTTTCGGCATGAGAACCAAGTCCGCTGCAGGGTCGCGATCGTCCTCGCCTCAGGACATGCTCGAAAAGGCCGTCGGGCTGCATCGCCAACGAAACTTCAAAGGCGCGGTCAAATGGTACCGGCGGCTGCTGAAACAGACGCCCGACAATCCGCAGGTCCTCAACATGTGCGGACTTGCAACCGGCGAGTTGGGCGATTTGCCCACGGCTGTCCGCATGCTGGAAAAGTCCGTTCGCGTCGATTCGGATTATGCCGACGGCTGGCTCAACCTCGGCGCGGTGCGGCAGCGTGCCGGTGACCACGAGGCAGCGATCGAGGCGTTCACACGGGCGCGGGCGCTCGCCCCTGACGATGCCGGCGGCCATGTCAAGTTCGCCAACGCCTGCCAGATGCTCGACCGTCAGGAAGACGCCGTCGCGGCATACGAACGGGCTCTCGATATCGACCCCTCAGACGGCGCCGTGTGGCGCAACCTGTCGCGCGCCGCTCTCGTTGCCGGTGCGTGGGAGAAATCGGTAAAGGCCGCGGACCGCAGTCTTGAGTTCTTTCCGGGCAATACCGGCGTGCTGGCGATCAAGGCGACGGCCTTGCTGGAACTCGGCGAGGAAGATGCGTTGTCCGGGCTCGTCGACTTCGACCGCCTGATTCAATGCCAGGAGTTTTCGCCCCCCGCCGGTTATGCCGATATGGCAAGCTTCAATGATGCCCTGTGCGCCCATTGCCTTGACCATCCAAGTCTCACGTTCGAGCCGGGTGACAACACCACCATGAAAGGCCATCAGACCGGAAATCTCGCGGACGATGAAGGCGAAGAGCAAGGTCCAATCGCCGACTTACTGGCGATGATCGACGATGCGGTTCGTGCCTACCAGGAAACGCATCCGGTTGACGCGGATCATCCATTCCTTGCCAGGCATCCGCAGCGTTGGAACACCGACATCTGGGCAACGGTTCTGGGATCGCAGGGACACCAGGCGCCGCACATTCATCTCTCCGGATGGTTGAGCGGATGCTACTACGCGCGGATTCCGGATTGCGTCAGCGCCGACGACGATGACAAGGCGGGCTGGATCGAATTTGGCCGCCCGCATCCCTATCCGAAGGCGGACGCGGAACCGATTGTGCAGTCTTACCAGCCGACGGAAGGCATGGTGGTCCTCTTTCCCTCATATTTCTATCATCGCACGGAGCCGTTCGTCTCCGACGAGATGCGTATTTCAATCGCCTTCGACATCATACCGATACCGGCCGAATGACAAAACCGGACTACGATACCTTGGTGGTGGGCGCCGGGCCTGCCGGTCTGACCGCCGCGGTGGCTCTCGCCGTCTCCGGCGTACGGACAGCCGTTGCCGGCCCTCCATTCTCGCCAGATCCCAGCCGGCCCGACACCCGCACCACCGCCCTTCTACGCGCATCGGTGGAACTGCTGCGAAACATCGGTGTCTGGGAGGCATGCGAACCGGAAGCCGCGCCGCTGGACATTATCCGCATCATCGATGATACGGGCCGGCTTGCCCGTGCGCCGGAAGTTGCATTCAACGCCGATGAAATCGGCGGTGAACCGTTCGGTTTCAATATTCCCAACACAGCGCTCGTCGCGGCACTTTATGCACGCGCAGAAACACTGCCCAATCTCGACGTCATCGAAACCAAAGCAGCGACATCGATCGAGCCGGGTCCTGAAGCGGTGTCGGTCACCCTCGCCGAAGGGCAGCACATTTCCGCGCAACTCGTCGCCGGCGCGGACGGGCGCAGGTCGCTGTGCCGTGATGCAGCCGGTCTGACGACCAGTTCCTGGTGCTATCCGCAGGTGGCCATCGCCTGCAACTTCGAACACACCGAGCCGCACCGCAATGCGTCGAACGAGTTCCACAGGCTGGCAGGGCCGTTCACGACCGTTCCCCTGCCCGGCAGCGCGTCGAGCCTCGTCTGGGTCGAAAAGGCGGAGGAAGTCGACCGCCTCCTTGCGCTTTCCAGCGACGACCTGGCCGCAGAGATCGAAAAGCGGTCCTATGGATGCCTCGGCACCGTATCGTCGGTGGGCCCCCGCGCGGCGTTTCCGCTGTCGGGAATGCGCGTTCAGAGTTACGCCGCCAACCGTATCGCACTGGTAGGCGAGGCCGCCCATGTGATCCCGCCAATCGGCGCCCAAGGGTTGAACCTCGGTTTTCGGGATGCCGCCGTCCTGGCGGAATGTGCGCATCGGGGACTGGAGCGCGAGGACGATGCGGGTTCGCGCGCTGTCCTGAGCGCCTACGACCGGGCACGCCGCGCAGACGTTATCTCTCGGACGCTCGCGGTCGATCTGCTCAACCGGACCTTGATCTCGGGATTCGTACCCCTTCATGTCGCGCGCGGCATCGGCCTTCATCTGCTCGCGAACCTTGCGCCTCTGCGCAGGCTCGTGATGCGCGAGGGTATTGCTCCGCAATTCGGTTTGCCGAGGCTGATGCAAAGGTCTGCGCCTGCGGGCGCATGAGAGCGGGTCAAACGTCATCGTGGCCCATTGTGGCGATCCGCCTCTTGACGGCGGCGGGCAGCACTGGCAACAGACGCGTCGACGTCTTTCCCGAATAACGCGCGTGTCACCGGCACGATCCAGGTTTGAGCTCCATGCCCTGGTCCCTGAAAACCAAATACTGGCTTGAATACGCACTGCTGCGTGCGCTCGTCGGTTTCGTTCGCCTGTTTCCGCTCGATACGGCGGCCAATCTCTCTGCGCGCCTGACGCAACTGCTCGCGCGCGGCAGCCGGCGCCACAAGAACGCTCTGGCCAATCTCAAGATCGCGTTTCCCGAAATGGCGGAAGAGGAACGCGAGGCCATCGTGATGGAGATGTGGGACAATATCGGGCGCGTGATCGTCGAAACGATGCAGATGGACAGGATTCTCGCCGATCCCGACCGCATCGAAGTCGAAAACCTTCCCATGGTTATGCGCTACAAGGGCAAGATGGGTGCCGTCATTGCCGCGACGATGCACTTCGGGAACTGGGAGCTTGCGGTTTGGCCGTTGACGCTTGCGGGATCGCCGACCGCCGCAGTCTATCGGCTCATCAACAATCCTTATGTCGACGCGTACATGCAGGAAACGCGCAAGACGCTCTATCCCGGCGGATTGTTCGGCAAGGCCGGGTTCAAGGGACGGGCGACGGGATTCGAAACCGCGCGGATGCTCGGCCGTCTTTTGCGCCACCGTGGCCGCAATGATACGGCTTCACTCGGGTTTGTCGCCGACGTGTACGACCGCAACGGCGTGACCGTCCCGTTCTTCGGGCAGGACGTGAAGTTCACGCCCTTTCCCTGCCTCTTGGCGCGCCGCCTCAACGCCCGCATGTGGATCGGGCGTTGTCAGCGACTGGGCAAACAGTCACGCTTCCGGATCAACGCGGTCGAGGTGAAGATCCCGAAGACCGAAAACGAAGAGGAAGACATTCGCGCGATTGCGGCAAGCGTATACGGGCAGTTCGAGCAGTGGATCCGGGAAAACCCGGGACAGTTCATGTGGTCGAACAAACGCTTTGTTTGACGCGGCGGCCCGATTGACCCTTACCGTCGGGCTTTTCAGGAAAACGATATGACAGAAGCGAGCAAACACCCACGTAAGTTCTTCTCTCCCCTTGCGATCGGCGCGCCGGAACCGCTACAGGAGCTTCCCGTTCGCCTCGAACGGATGATCCACTTCATACCCCCGCACATCGAGAAGATCCGCGCCAAGGCGGGCGACCTCGCAAAGCAGGTCGACGTGCTGCTTGGCAACCTCGAGGATGCGATACCCGCCGACGCCAAAACGCAGGCACGGGACGGGTTCATCGAGATGGCCGAGACAAACGATTTCGGCCAGACCGGACTCTGGGTGCGCATGAACACGCTCTCAAGCCCGTGGGCGCTCGACGATGTAACCGACTTGGTCTCAAAGGTTGGAAACAAACTCGATGTGATCATGCTGCCAATGGTCGAAGGCCCCTGGGACATCCATTACCTCGATCAGCTGCTCGCACAGCTCGAGGCAGCGCATGGCGTGACCCGGCCGATCCTCATTCACGCCATTCTCGAAACGGCCGAAGGTGTGAAGAACGTGGAAGCGATTGCCGGGGCAAGTCCGCGCATGCACGGCATGAGCCTCGGACCGGCCGACCTTGCCGCGTCGCGCGGGATGAAGACGACACGCGTCGGCGGTGGCCATCCGGCCTACGGGGTATTGGCCGACGCCGGCGATGCCGGCGAACCGAGGTTCTTTCACCAGCAGGACTTGTGGCACTACACGATTGCGAAGATGGTCGATGCCTGCGCCTCGGCGGGAATCAAACCGTTCTACGGCCCGTTCGGCGATTTCGCCGACGAGGCCGCCTGTGAGGCCCAGTTCAGAAATGCGTTCCTGCAGGGCTGTCTCGGCGCGTGGTCACTCCATCCGAGCCAAATCGAAATCGCCAAGCGCGTGTTCAGTCCGGACCCGAACGAGGTCGCGTTCGCCCGGAAAATCCTTGAGGCCATGCCCGACGGCACCGGGGCCGTGATGATCGACGGCAAGATGCAGGATGACGCCACGTGGAAACAGGCGAAAGTCATTGTCGATCTGGCGGAACTCGTTGCGCAAAAGGATCCGGAACGCGGCGCCGTCTATGGAATATAGATGCTTTCCGCAGCGCTCCTGTTGACAGGTATCAAGCGGGCGCGGGATAAGGGTGCGGCAGGAGGCTGGCACAATCTTCGCGACTGACAACGGTGCTATCTTGAGAACTGCCAAATACCAAATCGGACAGGTCGTACGCCATCGCGTTTATCCGTTTCGCGGTGTCATTTTTGACGTCGACCCGACATTCAACAATACGGAAGACTGGTGGTTGTCCATTCCGCCGGAAATCCGGCCGAGCAAAGACCAGCCGTTCTATCATCTGTTTGCCGAGAACGAGGAAACGGAATACGTCGCCTATGTATCGGAGCAGAACCTCCTGCCGGACGAATCAGGCGATCCCCTCCGGCACCCCGACATCGCCGAGGTTTTCGACGGCCCGGAAAACGGGATATACCGTTTTCGCGGCGAGCAGCGCCACTAGCTGAACCCAAACTCACCCCGCAAAACCACGAACCCGTGCTCTATGAGGCGTCCGGCGGAGGCGTTTTTACTGGAGCCTTCTCGGCGCTTGCGCCGGCGCCTGTTGCTGCGGCTGGCCGCCCTGCTGAGCACCGCCCTGCGGCGCACCTTTGCTCTTTGCCGCCTCGGCAGCCTTTTTCGCCAGTTCCACCTGGCGCGCGCGGATCATCTCGAACATTTCCTTGCGCGCCTGCGCATAGGCCTTGGGATCAATGGACGGCCCGTCCAGCGCGCGCGTGAAACCGGCCAGGGACACCTGGAATCCGACCTTCTTCTGACCGACGTCGATCGTCCTTATCGTCAAGGTGCCACCCTTTTTGAACGAATCTATGATCTCGGCGCTCACGGGCGCCTGGGCAACACAGCCGATTGACGTGCAATAATTGTATCCGATCTTGAGCGGTTCCTTGTCGTCTACCTGCATGATAAGGCCGGGCGCGAGCAACCGGCCCAGAGGCACCATGAACATCATGATCTTCTGCGGCTCGCCCTCGATCTCGCGAATCGCGGCCGAGATGAGCGGCAGTCCGGTGTTGGGATGCAGGCGTTCGTGATGGGTCAGGCAGACATTGACCTGCTTGTCTTTTGCCTTTTGTTGCTGACACAACTTGACCCATGAGCTTTCCTGCGCACCTCCGCCCTGTGCCGCAGCCGCCGGCGGCGCAGCGGGCGCCTGTTGCGCGGGCTGCTGCGCATGCCCCGGCGTATTAACAAAAAGGGCACCCGCAAATGCTAACGAGACGAAGCCGGCCTTTCCTGCCACAGGGAGAGTTCGGCCCATCGCCGAAAGAGAAGTTAACATTGCAATAGCCCTTTCCTTCACTCTGGAACATGGCGCGACAACCCAGTTCGAAATGAGGTTTTGCCGTCCCGGAACTGCGCAGTGCGCCTGAATACATTTAAATGAGGCGATCCCGTGACAACCGTTCGCACGCCTTTCGCGCGCCGACATGCTATGGTGTGCCGTATCCGCCGGTCCGGAGACAGACGTCACCTCAAATTTGCCGCTCTTCCGAGGAATTGCTTTTGTTCGACTCCTCGCCTAAACGGAGGGTTCATGAGCCTGCGCGACACCATCTATAACTGGGCTTTCACCTGCGTGAAAGCCTTTATATGTGCGGCACTCGTTCACAGTTTCGCGTACTTGCCGCTGCGCGCCGAGCCGGCGCATGGAATCGCCATGCACGGCGAACCATTGCATAAGCCGGGCTTCAGCCACGTCAGTTACGTAAACCCCGACGCGCCGAAAGGTGGCAAAGTCACCTTCGCCACTCTCGGCACGTTCGACAGTTTGAACCCGCTTATTGTCAAGGGTGTGGCTGCCGCAGGCGTTCGCGCCTACGTGGTCGAAAGCCTGATGGCAAGGGCCTTCGATGAACCGTTTTCGCTTTACGGATTGCTCGCCGAGACCATCGATACGCCACCGGATCGGAGCTGGGTCTCATTTACGCTGCGCGAGGAAGCCCGTTTCTCGGACGGAAAGCCGGTCACCGTTGAGGACGTTCTGTTCTCGCACACGCTTCTGCGTGACAGGGGCCGTCCGAATCACCGCACCTATTATTCGAAGGTTTCGAAGGCGGAAAAGACCGGTCCGCGCACCGTCAAGTTCACGTTCGACGCCCAGGGTGACCGGGAGATGCCGCTGATCATGGGGTTGATGCCGATCCTGCCACGCCACGCCGTCGCCGCGGACGATTTCGAATCGACGTCCCTCGCCCCTCCGGTTGGCAGCGGACCGTACCGCGTCACAGAAGTGGTCCCGGGCAGTCACGTCGTCTACACCCGCAACCCGGACTACTGGGGCAAGGATCTGGCCATCAACAGAGGCCGGTTCAACTTCGATCAGATCAAGTACGAGTATTACCGGGATGACGATCCGATGTTTCAGGCCTTCCAGAAGGGGCTGTTCCAGCTGTGGCCGGAATCGGATTCAGCGCGCTGGGCCCGCGGCTACAATTTCCCCGCCTTCAATGACGGTCGCGTCGTGAAGGAAGAGTTCCCGGTTTCCGTCCCCTCGGGCATGTCGGCGCTGGTTTTCAATTTGCGGCGTCCGCTGTTCATGGACATTCGCGTTCGCGAAGCTCTGACCTACATGCTTGATTTCCAGTGGCTGAACAAGAACTACTATTTCAATCTGTACACACGCACGCAGAGCTTCTTCGACCGCTCGGTCCTGTCATCACACGGCCGCCCGGCGGACGACCGCGAACGTGAGTTGCTGGGTCCGTTCAAGAGCACCGTGTCGCCCGCGATCATGGACGGCACCTACGCCCTGCCGGTGAGCGACGGAACGGGCCGCAACCGGGCGAACCGCCGCAAGGCGTTGGCACTCTTGCAGGAAGCCGGATACGTGCTCAAGGACGGCAAACTCGTCAACGCCGAATCGGGCGCACCCTTCACGTTCGAGATTCTCGCCGTCAGTGGCGGACAGGAGCGGTTGTTCCTGAAGTTCATTGACGACCTGAAAGGCCTCGG
The DNA here is from genome assembly GCA_028280515.1 of Hyphomicrobiales bacterium. Taxonomy (GTDB): domain Bacteria; phylum Pseudomonadota; class Alphaproteobacteria; order Rhizobiales; family Methyloligellaceae; genus UBA2767. Next base: position 10,731 of record JANQLP010000252.1, on the reverse strand, counting down.
CATCGACGCGCGTCTGCGCCTTGTCGATTCGGCGCAGTATCAGCGCCGCCGCCAGACGTTCGACTTCGACATGATCCAGGCCTTCTGGTACGCCTCCCTCTCGCCCGGGAACGAGCAATTGTTCCGGTGGAGTTCGAAAAGCGCGGATGCGGAAGGATCGTTCAACTATGCCGGGGTCAAGAACCCGGCGGCCGATGCGATGATCTCGGCCTTGTTGGCGGCGAAAACCAGCGACAATTTCGTGTCGGCCGTGCGCGCGCTCGACCGGGTGTTGTTGTCCGGCCATTATGTTATTCCTCTGTTTCATCAGAAGTCACAATGGATCGCGCGCTGGAAGCAGCTCGCCCATCCTGACAAAACCTCGTTGTACGGTTACCGCGTAGACACATGGTGGATTGACCGCCCCGGTGGCTAGTCCGAACTGGCGCGTCTTCTGAGTCCGCGCACTGCCGGATTTCGTCGGGCCGTCCTGAACGTTGCGGATCGAGAGAGAATGGACCAAGACGAATCGGTTCGGATCGAAGTCGCCGATGACCTCGGCGACGGCCAGGACAGTCTCGAGGGCGTCTTGCGCCAACGGGCCGTCCGCCACGGGGACAGACTGCTGTTTGCCGACGCGCCCGACCGCGCCGAACGTGGGCTCGGTACACCGCGGGAAATGAGTTACCTGCAAGCCGATGCCGCCGTCGACCGCCTCTGCGAACGGTTTCGCGAGGCCGGTCTGAGAGCGGATGACATCATTGCCGTCCAGACGCCGAACACCATCGAAACGCCATTGCTCCTCCTCGCCGCATGGCGGAGCGGTCTCGTTCCCTGCCTGATGCCGCTTCTGTGGCGCCTCGATGAGATCGATCATGCCTTCGCCCGGATCAAACCCGCCGCGGCAGTCGCCTGCACGCACTATGGCGGCGAGCGCACCGCCGAGGCTCTGGGAGAGGCGGCGGCCAGGCATATGAGCGTGCGGTACGTGTTCGCGTTCGGCGATGACGCACCGGACGGCAGTGCGCCGCTGGACGATGTCTTTTTGGGCGGAGATGTCGAAGCGGTTCGCGACGCGGCATCGCCGGAGAATGATGGCGCCGTTTCCGAACAGACCGCCGTCATCACCTGGTCGATTTCGGGCAGCGGCGCGCACCCCCTGCCCCGCACGCACGGCGAACTGATCGCGCTGGCGCGCTATTTCGAAGCGACCCTGAAACTGAGGCGGAGCGACATCGTGCTCAACCCCTACCCGTTCCTGGGCGCGCACGCACTGGCCGGCCAGCTTGCCGCACCGCTGCTTGCGGGCAGTCAGGTCAGGCTTCATCTGCCTTTCGATTTCGACGTGTTCGTGCGTCAGATCGAGGAGCAGGACATCACATACACCGCGGTTCCTGCGCCGGTGATCGCGGCGCTTGAAGAACGCCACAACCTGCGGACCGGCAAGCTGAAGCTCAGTCGCGTCGGTTGCGTCTGGCCCAGCCCGCACGTGATCAGCCCCGATCCGACACCGGCTAAACCGTCCCTGCCCGTGTTCGACATTCACGGGTTCACCGAGCGTGCGGTCGTCGTGCGGGAGCGCGCACCGGACGCCGATCCATCGCTTCTGCCGCTGGGAAAAATCCATGTGCCGGGAGAGGATGACGAACAGCAGGGCGAACCCGTCCTCGAAACGCGCGTGCGCGGAAGTGTGGCAAAGCAAGACAGCCAACAGGTGCTCAAGGGCACGCTCACAGTGCGCGGCGCGAGTGTGCCTTCCAGGTCGGACATCTTCGCAGACGAAGAGGATCAGCCGGAGTTGGCGCCGCGACCCGATGCCCACGGTTTCATCGACACCGGCATCGGTTGCTACGTCGACGAGACGCTGGGCGATCAGTTCCGCTGCAAGAAAAGCGAGGACGTCATCTATCACGGCGGTACCGTCATCGCCGCGCCCGAACTCGACCGGCTCTACGGCGAGTTTTCGGAGTTCCTCGATGCGGCGGCGTTCGTCCTCGATGATGCCGTGATGGGGGAACGCATCCTTGCCGCCGTCGTCCCGCGCCCCGACCAGGCGCCGTCGCTCGAACGGCTGAAAGCCTTTCTGGCAGAACGCCGCGTCGCACCTCACAAGACACCCGACCAACTTGTCGTCGTCAAAGCGATACCCCGGGACCATGACGGCACGGTCATGCGCGAGAAGATCCTCTCCCAACTCTAGGCAGCTCCGACGAGTATCCCACCGCAACGGATGTATCATGTACGGCTATCGCGGCGACTTCCCTCCTGAACAGTTCAATATGGCCCGGTACTGTCTCGAGACAGGCGCGCTTCGGCCCGCGGACAAGACCGGGCTTGTGGTGGTCAGAGGTGTCGAGGACCCGGGCGATACGGAAGACTGGACGTATGGCGCGCTCGAGGACGCGGTCCTGCGGATCGCTTCCGCCTTGCGCGCGGACGGCCTGGAACCGGGCGACCGGCTCGTCATCAGGCTCGCCAACACCAGCGACTACGCGTTGCTGTTCTTCGGCGCGATCGCCGCCGGCCTTGTGCCCTTGCCGGCATCGAGCGTCCTCAGCGCGCGCGAGGTGCATTTCATCCTCGAAGACTGCGGCGCGCGCGCCCTGGCGATGACGCCGGACCTGCCCGTTGGCGATATCCCCGAAGGTGTCAGGGTCTACATGCCCGCGGACGTTCGCGCGCTACGCACCCACACCGAGCGCGCTGACTATATGGCCACTCGCGCCGACGATCCCGCGTTTCTGATCTATACCTCGGGCACGACGGCCAAGCCGAAGGGCGTCCTCCATGCCCAGCGCAGCGTCTGGGGACGGCGGCCCATGTATGACGGCTGGTACGGCATCACTGCACAGGACCGCATGCTCCACGCCGGGGCCTTCAACTGGACGTACACGCTCGGCACGGGCTTGTGCGATCCTTGGATCAATGGCGCGACCGCGCTCGTCTACACCGGCGAGAAAGACCCCGCGGTCTGGCTGAGGCTGATGGCCCAGCATGAGGCCACGATGTTTGCCGGCGTGCCGACGCTGTATCGTCAAATCCTGAAGTATGGCGATCTGGGCCCGGGCATGCCGCCAACGCTGCGCCACGGCCTCACCGCCGGCGAAACGCTGCCGCAGGACCTCGCGGACGAGTGGCGGGAGAAGACAGGCACGATCGTGTACGAGGCGCTCGGCATGAGCGAGGTCTCGACATACATCTCGTCGAGCCCGACCGTGCCGCCAAGGCCGGGCAAGGCCGGCATGCCGCAGAAAGGCCGCGAGGTTGCGATCCTTCCGACCGACGGCGGAAACGAACCACTTCCGTGCGGCGAGGAAGGTCTGATCGCCGTGCACCGCACCGACCCGGCCCTGATGCTGGGTTACTGGAACCGGCCGGAAGAAGAAGAGACCGTCATGCGGGGCGACTGGTTCTGCGGCGGCGACATCGGGGTAATGGACGAGGACGGTTACATCACTCACCTCGGACGCAACGACGATCTCATGAGCGCCCTTGGGTTCCGCGTCTCGCCGCTGGAAGTGGAACAGGTCCTTGGCGCCCACCCCGACATTGCCGAGGTTGCCGTGACCGAGATCTCGGTTCGCAAGAATGTCAGCGTCATCGGCGCGTTCGTGGTTATGCGCGACGGTGCGACACCCGATGAGACACAGCTTCATACATTGGCGGAAGACAAGCTCGCCGCCTACAAGATGCCCCGCGAGTACGTGTTTCTGGAGGCCCTGCCCCGCACGCCCAACGGCAAGGTCAGGCGCGGCGAGCTGCGCCGGGCATACCAACGCAAGTCGGCCCCGGACAGTCATGCTTTATGAAATCTTAAGGCAATCTGCCTGACACTCCCATCGAGGTGCGCACGGGCACCCGGGCGGATGGGAAATGACGGCATGCAAGGTCCAGCGCGCGTTCTGATTGTCGGCGACGACACCGGCACCGACATGAAACTCGAGGAGACCCTTGCAAAGGCCGGATTCGAGTGCGCGATCAGCGGGATTGCGCGAGGGGTGGCCGAACTGTGCGGGACCCGGCAACCCGACATCGTCGTGCTCAACATGCAAAGCCCCGATGCGCGCAAAGACCCCGACACCTATTTCGCCTTGGCGAAGACGCTCAAGGCGAGCGCGTTGTCCAACCGGATGCGCACCATCCTTGTCGGCGCCAGCCGCGACGTGGACTTGAAGGGCGCTGCCGAGGATATCGACGATATCCTTATCGGTGACCTAAACGCGGAGCAGATCTGCCATCGTGTGCGGTCGCTGATCCGTCTCAACACCATGCACGAGGAACTCGTGCGCCGTCTGAACACATCGGCGAAGTACGGGTTCGATGCCCCTGCCCCGATCACGCCGCCCGACATGATGGAAAACGCGACCGTCATGGTGCTCGGCGATCCGGCGCAGTTCGCAATGATCGAAAACGCGCTCTCCAAACACGCGACGCTTGTCGGCGCGCTGAGCGACGCGACCGCGCTCGACTATCTCGCGCGCCGGAACTTCGATGCGGTGATCATCAGCACGGCCGACACGGTCGAGCCGCATCTGTCGTTCGTCCGCGATGTCCGGCAACAGTCGCGTCTGTTCAACCTGCCCATTCTCGCAATGGTCTCACCGGCCGAGCTTGCAAACTGCGGGACACTCTACGAGGCCGGGGTCACCGACGCGCTTGTCAAACCCTGTTCGGACGAAGAGCTCCGGATCCGGGTGAATCTGCTGGTGCGTGAATCCCGTTTCCGCGACTCTCTGAAAAAGATCTACAAGGAAGCCAAACATCTGGCCACGAGTGATGCACTGACGGGCCTCTACAGCCGCGGCTTCCTGCTGGAGCATCTTTCCACGATGGTCTCCGACGCCAAGCGTACCAGCCAGAGCTTCACGCTGGCGACGCTGTCGATCGCGAATATCGCCGAAATCAATGCCGAGCTTGGCTATGCCGGCGGCGACCGGATCATCCGCCAGGTCGGAGAAGTCGTCTCACTCCTGATCCGCGGCGAAGATCTGGCGGCCCGCTACTCCGGGTCAAAAATCGTCGTCGCCCTGCCCGACACGCCGGTCAAGGGCGCCAAGACCGCGATCCAGCGCATCACCGGCGTCGTGGCCCATACCGAATTCGCGGTGGAAGGGCATCATGCCCCGGTATCCGTGAGACTGGAGACACGGCTTACGGGTTTCCAGGACGGCGATACGGCCGATAGCCTCGTCGGCCGCAGCCAGAACGTGGACCTCAAGGCGGCAGCCTGATAACAAGCACATTCCCGGTTTACACGCGCGACGTCCCGGCGGGCTTTCTGCCCGTCGTGCTGCACGTCGCGGCTTGTCGAGGAATGCCCGATGCGTGAAATGGATGAGATGACAGTCGACGTGGTCTCCGACGTGATGTGCCCGTGGTGCTACATCGGCAAGCGTCGGCTGGACCGGGCCCAGGTGATGGCGCCGGAGGTCGAGCCGCTGGTGCGCTGGCGCCCCTTTCAACTCGACGCCACGATCCCGCCCGAGGGCATGGACCGGCAGGAATATCTGGACAAGAAGTTCGGACGCGAACAGGCAACCGAGATCTACAAGAAAATTTACGAGGCGGGCGAAACCGAAGGCATCATCTTCGCCTTCGACCGGATCGCCAAATCGCCGAACACGATAAATGCACACCGCCTCATCCGCTGGGCCCAGCCCGGACACCAGCAGGACGTGGTCGTCGACCGTCTGTTCGAACTGTTCTTCTGCGAAGGCGAAGACATCGGCCTGGATGCGGTCCTGCTCGACGCCGCCCGTGAGGCGGAAATGGATGTCGACCTGGTCGAGGAGGTCCTTGCCACGGACCGTGACATAGAAGGGGTCAAGAAGGAAATCCAGCTCGCGCACGACCTGGGCGTCCAGGGCGTCCCGACGTTCATCATCAACAGGCAGCACGTTCTGGTCGGTGCGCAACCCGCCGAGGTTCTTGCCGACGCGCTGGTGCAGATTTCCCAGGAGCCGGACTTCGGGTCGGAAATGGAAGAAATGGGCTAGCCTGCCCGCGCGGCTCGATTCTCAGGCGGCCTTGCGGCCCTTTTCCGCCAGATCCGCGAGCTCGCAGACGATCGCCCGGGTACCCTGCAACCGCTGCTCGGCACTGTCCCAGTTGGCCTTCACCACCAGCTTGTGATCCGGCTGCAGACGCATGCGTCCGGTCTGCTGGGTGATAAGGCCGATCAGGCCGTCCGGGTTCTCGAAGTGATTGTCACGGAAGCCGATCACCACACCGCGCGGGCCCGCGTCCACATCGGCAATGTTTGCACGTCGACAAAATGCTTTAATCTGAACAACTTCCAGAAGATGCTTAACCTCATCTGGAAGCTCGCCAAAGCGATCTACGAGTTCCGCAGCGAAGCCCTCTATGTCCTGCGGCTCCGTCAGGTCCGACAGCCGCCGATAAAGGCCGAGCCGCAATTGCAGGTCCGGCACATAGTTCTCCGGGATCAGCACCGACGTGCCGAGCGAGATACGCGGCGACCATTGCTCCTCGGGCAGCTCCGTCTCCCCGCCTCTGAGGCTGGCGACCGCCTCCTCCAGCATCGCCTGATAGAGCTCGAACCCAACCTCCTTGATGTGACCGGACTGCTCCTCGCCGAGCAGATTGCCGGCGCCACGTATATCCAGATCATGACTGGCGAGCGAGAACCCGGCGCCGAGCGTATCCAGTGATTGCAGCACCTTGAGCCGCTTCTCCGCCGTGGCGGTGAGTTTCGTATCCTCCGGCAGCGTGAAGTAGGCGTAGGCGCGGGTCTTGGAGCGTCCGACACGGCCGCGAAGCTGGTAGAGCTGCGACAGGCCGAAACGATCGGAACGATGCACGATCAGGGTGTTGGCGGTCGCGATATCGAGGCCGGACTCGATGATGGTCGTGCTCAGGAGCACGTCGTACTGACGGTCGTAGAACCCGCTCATGACGTCCTCGAGCTGCCCGGCGGCCATCTGACCGTGCGCGCGGGCCACTTTCAGCTCCGGCACATGCTCGGCAAGGAACGTACCCACTTCATCGAGATCGGAGATGCGCGGGCACACGTAAAAACTCTGCCCGCCGCGGAACCGTTCACGCAGCAAGGCCTCGCGCAGGATCATGGGGTCGAACGGAGTAACGAACGTGCGCACGGCGAGCCGGTCCACGGGCGGCGTGGCAATGAGTGACAGCTTGCGGACGCCGGACAGTGCGAGCTGCAGGGTGCGCGGGATCGGTGTCGCGCTCAGCGTCAGCACATGTACATCGTCGCGCAGCTGTTTCAGCCGCTCCTTGTGCTGCACGCCGAAATGCTGCTCCTCGTCGATGATCAGCAAGCCGAGATCGGCGAACTCGATGGACTTGCCGAGCAAGGCATGGGTGCCGATGACGATATCCACCTGTCCGCTCTTGAGCCCTTCCTTCACCGCGTTCAGATCGCGCGTGCTGACCATCCGCGAGGCCTGTGCGATCTTGACCGGCAGTCCGGCGAACCGTTCGGTGAACGTCTGGGTGTGCTGGCGGGCGAGCAGCGTGGTGGGCGCGACCACGGCAACCTGCTTGCCGGCCATCACGGTCACGAGCGCCGACCGCAGCGCCACCTCGGTCTTTCCAAAACCCACATCCCCGCAGATCAGACGGTCCATGGGCCGGCCGGAGGCCAGGTCCTCAAGAACGTCGGCGATGCTCGTCGCCTGATCCTCGGTCTCCTCATACGGGAACTGCGCGCAGAACTCCTGATAGACGCCTTCCGGCGCATCGAGCACCGGCGCGTGCTTCATTTCCCGCGCCGCCGCGACCTTGATCAGTTTCTCGGCGATGTCCCTGATGCGCTGCTTCAGCCGCGACTTGCGGGTCTGCCAGGCCACGCCGCCCAGCTTGTCGAGCTGGGCACCGGCCTCGTCGGAGCCGTACCGCGTCAGCAGTTCGATATTCTCCACCGGCAGATAGAGCCGGTCGCCGCCCTGATAGATGAGCTCCATGCAGTCGTGCGGCGCACCGGCCGCGTCGATGGTCTTCAGGCCCTCGAAGCGGGCAATACCGTGCTCCGCGTGCACAACGAGATCGCCCGCGGCAAGGCTCGATACCTCGGTCAGCGCGTCGGCCGCGCGGCGGGTCGGGCGGCGCCGGATGAGCCGGTCGCCCAGAATGTCCTGCTCCGCCACGACGGCCAGATCCGGTGTCTCGAAGCCGGCCTCCAGGCCGAGCACCGCCAACGCGGTTTGTCCCTTCGCGAGGTCTTCCACGCCCGAAAAGTCGTCGACGGCGCTCACTGACTGCAGCCCGTGGTCGCTCAACAAACCGCTGAGACGCTCGCGCGCGCCCGTGCTCCAGGACGCAACGACGACGCTCTTGGACCGGTTGTTCAGATCGCCGATGTGCTGCACGACGGCGTCGAAGACGTTGGTCCCTTCCTGCGCCCGCTCCGCGGCGAACGAACGCCCCACGCGGCCTTCAAGCGAAATGACCTGGCCCGCGGATGCACCCTCCGGCACCTCGAAGGGCGAAAACGTCACCACATGACGGTCTTCGAACGCACCCTTCCAGGCCGCCTCGTCCAGGAACATCCGCTCCGCCGGGACGGGTTTGTAAGGCGGGGCGCCGAAGTTTTTCTGCTCAAGCGACTTCGCCCGCGACTGATAGTGATCGGCAATCTGTTCCGCACGGTCGGCGCGCGCCTCCGCCACCAGCGCGTCGCAGGTGATCCACGCGCCGGGCGCATAATCGAACAGGCTTGCAAGCTCGCCATGGAACAGCGGCAACCAGTGCTCCATTCCCTGATAGCGCGCGCCTGCCGAGATGGCTTCGTACAGCGGGTCGGCGCTTGTCACGGGCCCGAACAACTCCACATAGCGCTGCCGGAACGCGGTTACGGTATCGGGACCGAGGACCGCCTCGCTCACGGGCAGCAGCACGACGTCATCGAGGCTCTTTGTGGTGCGCTGCGTGTCGGTATCGAATTCGCGAATACTCTCCAGCGTGTCGCCGAAGAAGTCGAGCCGCACCGGACGCGCCCGGCCAGGCGGGAACAGATCGGCAATGCCGCCGCGCACCGCATACTCGCCGGGTTCGATCACATTGCCCGTCCGCACGTAGCCGCTCGACTCCAGCTTTACCGTGAGCATGTCGAGCCCGTCCGAGGCGCCGGGCCGCAGACGAAGAACCGATTGCTCCATGAACGCACGCGGCGGAACCATCTGGATGGCCGCGTTGACGCTGGTGAGCACGATGACCGCCTGATCCGACGCCTTGTCTCGTTCCTCGACGAGAGCCGCCAGCGCCGCCAGTCGGCGGCTTGCGATCTCGGCATTCGGGGCTATCCGGTCGTAAGGCACACAGTCCCACGCCGGGAACACGACGCTCCTGACCCGTCCGCTGCCGAAGAATTCGATGGCGGCCTGCAATGTGGCCATGCGTTTGTCATCGCGTGCGATGTGCAGCACGGTTGCCGGCCGCCCGGCGTCGTCGGCATGCAGCGCCGCGGCGATTTCCGCCAATGCCAAGCCGTCCAGCCCCTCCGGCGCCGCCGAGAGGGTCAGGTTTCGTTCAGATGCCAGGATTTGCTCAATTGGCAGGCGTGGGGTCATGCCTCGATTACCGCGTGTCGCCGCTGGCCGATACTACGTCCAGTGACTTTCTATAGATCATGAAAGCGTTTCAAACGTTCAACAAACTCGCCTGCGAGGCCCTGCGGTGTCTCCGCGCCGGGCGTCAGCAGCCAATGGTTAATGTCCGGATCGGGCAAGGCGAGAAACTCCTCGAAGGCCGCCAGATCCGGTTCCGACATGGCCGCCAGTTCGGCCTCCGCGAAACGGCCAAGCAGAATATCGAGCTCCTTCGTTCCGCGATGGCCCGCGCGGTACATGGCCCGCTTGCGGCGGGTCTCTAAATCATTGATTGCGTCAACCATAGGGTCCAAGGTCGTCTGCCACGGGCGTCGCATTGCCTTGCGCGCCATATAACGCCCCGGCGGCGATCTGTCAGCCGTCAAAGGCGCAATTGTCCTTTGCGATGTCTTCAAAAGAGAGCTGACCGGAGCAAATGCGGCCTCACATTCTCACACCGTTGTTCGCAGACCTGAAAGACTTGCAGGGCATCGGACCGCGTCTGCAAAAGCTCCTGAAACGCCTGCTGGCGCCCCACGCCCGCCAGGGCGACGCCAAGATCGTCGACCTGCTGTTTCATTTCCCGGTTTCGCTCATCGACCGGCGTGCGCGTCCGAAAATCGCCCAGGCCGTGCCCGGTCAGATCGCGACCATGGAGGTCGAAGTCGCCGAGCACCGCCCGCCGCCGCGTGGGCAACGCCGTATCCCTTATCGGGTCGTATGCAGCGACGACACCGGTTTTCTGGAGCTCGTGTTTTTCCACGCCAGGGCCGACTACCTCGAAAAACAACTCCCCGTCGGTAAAACCCGCATCGTTTCCGGCCGGGTGGAAGATTATGGCGGCCGGCTGCAAATGCCCCATCCGGACCACATCCTTACAGAAGCCGAACTCGCCACGCTGCCGCTGCTGGAGCCCGTCTATCCGCTGACGGCGGGACTGTCGGGCAAGGTCGCGCGCAAGGCTGCCGTACAGGCCGTGGAGCGCTTGCCCGACCTGCCGGAATGGCAGGATGCGGCCTGGCTCGCGCAACAAAGCTGGACGTCTTTTCGGGACGCGGTGCGCACCGCACTCACCCCGCAGTCGGAGGAGGACCTGTTGCCGGTATTCGCTCTCGGATAGAAGCAGGCCGGCAAGGAAGGCACCCAGCGCCATGGAGATGCCGACAAGCGACATCAGCCAACC
>JANQLP010000209.1 GCA_028280515.1 Hyphomicrobiales bacterium | reverse complement strand
TTATTGGCCGGCGCAAATTTGCAAGTGCATGACTGCGTGTGCATGACGGCGCGTGCTATTGTTCCGACTCTGACGGTCCGATGCCGGACCGTCAGCCCGGAACACTAGCTAATCCGATGCTTTGTGATACGGCACCAACACGATGAGGCGAGCTCAAGCGTTGGTGCCGCATCACTATGTTGCGCGCGGATCAGCGGTGCCAAGTCACATGACACCACGCCTCATCATCGTTTCCGGCGGGCAAAGTGGGGTAGACCGTGCCGCGCTCGATGTCGCGGTCGCACGCGGCATTCCCTATGCCGGCTGGTGCCCGAATGGCGGCTGGGCCGAGGATTTTCCCGAGCGACCCGGAGTGCTCGCGCGCTTTCCTCTTTTGCAAGAAACGCCGAGCGCCGAGCCGGCGCAGCGCACGGAATGGAATGTACGCGACAGCGACGCCAGCCTGATTCTGGTCGATGCCGGCGGCGTCGCCGTCTCCAAAGGCACGGGGTTGGCGCAGGAGCTGTCGACGCGTTTTGCCAAGCCGCTGCTGGTCGTCGATGCTGGCGCGCCCAACGCGGTCGAGCGCGCGGCGGCCTGGCTCGCCGCGCTATTGGCTGCGCATTCGCCCGCCACACCGTTCCGGCTCGCCATCGGCGGCCCGCGCGAAAGCGAGGCGGCTGGGATTTATCGGAAGGCGAGGGCCGTTTTGGCGGAGATGATGGATAGACTGTCGAAGTAGAAGAGTGGCTTGTAGGCTAGGTTAAACACGCAGCCTTTAGAGCATGATCCCGAAAGTTGGCAGACTTTTCGGACAAGATCATGCGACAAAACAAAGACAAAGAGAGCGCGGTTGATTCAACCTGAAGCCATCGCGCTCTAGCGTGTTGTAACTTGTAGGGTGGGTTAGGCACGCAGCGCCGTAACCCACGATGGGAATGGCAGCCATAGGGGTGGTGGGGAAATGCTGGCGGTGGGTTACGCGCCTCCATCTGGGCTGCTCACCTCAATAACCTGTCATAGTCTAAATGCGAGCCGATCCAGAACCACAGCAAGCCGCCTTGGACTTCGACGGCAAGCGCCCGGTAGCGTAATCCGACACGCACTGACCAGTACCGTCCGACCTTCTTCAGATGAAGAGACGCGTGCCCGGGGTCTTGCTTGAGCAGGGCGAAATTCTTATCGGCACCTTCACGAACTCGTTCGGGCAGTTATTGATAGGCGTCCCGGAAGCCAGGGCTCGCGAAATGTCTCATAGCTCGCGGGCACGGCCCCGACGAAAATCCGCAAGCGCCTGATCGGCTGACCGGTCCAGCCTGCCTCCGCCGGCGTCGCGCTCGATCTTCTCATCAAAGCGGGCAGCGTCGAACGCCTCGAACCACTGGCGGAAGCGTGCAAGCTCATCCGGCGTCAGTCCGGCCACGGCCCTCTCAATGTCTTCCAGCTTGGTCATGAGCACAGGATAGCGCTTTGCGGCAGAGCCGCTAATCACCGTTTATGTCGCGCAACGACACCTCTCCCCGCTTGCGGGGAGAGGTCGACGCGCGAAGCGCGGCGGGTGAGGGGCTAGTGTTCCGACTCTGACGGTCCGACCCCGGACCGTCAGCCCGAAACACAAGCTAATCCGATACTTTGTGATGCGGCACCAACACAATGAGACGGGCTCAGCGTTGGTGCCGCATCACTAGCAGCCCACGCGAACAGAAAGAACGCCCTTCATCCGGCTTGCGGCAAAGCCGCTCGCCACCTTCTCCCCGCAAGCGGGGAGAAGGCACGGCCCTCGCACACGAGGAGCAGGCCCCTTTCGGTCGTCGGGCCACCGCCGGTTCAGCCCGCGCTGAGCAAAGAATAGGTGCTGCCCGCACTAAGCATAGCGAAATGCGTGTTGGCTTCTCCTGATTTGCTTTGCACTGCGGCGATTGCTCTCTTGACGAGTGCTGAGCCGGCGCGAAATCAACTCGGTGCGGTGTTATATAAGAATGTCGCCAGGCTCTCGAGCAAAGCTCCTGAGACCTGTGCTCCCATGAAGCTACTCTTTAGGATGTAGATATTGAGCGCCGTATAGGTTAAGCGAGACTAGAGATGAAGACGCCGGCAGCGGTTCTGACGACTGTAAATGCGTCATACAGCGATCAGCTGGATGCGCAGGCGCTTGTCGATTGTCTGGTTGATCAGAACGCTGCCAAGCAGTTTCCTGGCCATATGTCTTCCTTTTTTGGAGACGTTGAGCCTGAATTGCAGCTTGAGTTCGCCCGCCTGTTCAATATCTCAGATGCAGAGCTTGTCGCGGCGGCGAAGGCCTTTGCCAAGTATACGGGCGAGTCTTATCCGCTCGCTGCATGACCGCCCTGTCTTCGCAGGACCGTTGACGCCGGAACCCACAGTACAAGCTGAGATAGATGGAGAAACCGCTCTATTGGAGGCGATTCCGGAAATCGTCACGAAGAAGGTCCATTATCGTTCTTATAGCCTTAAACCGCGCGATATTTTCGATATTGCGGCGTCTGGAAAATGCTATGCCAACGAGGTTGCCGCAGCTCTGCGAAGCTATCCGGCTAGCGTAACGCAAGCGCTCACCACGATAGAAAAACTAAATCCAGATTTCGTGAGCCGAGCAATTGCTCAGTTGGCTGTCAAAGAGCCATACAGACCAATTGCCAATACGGCTATTGAAAGAAGCAAAGAAATACTCCGCTCCGTCTAAACGCATATTCCGGCTCTCAGCCGACCACCGGCGTCAGTTCGAACACTCGGCCGTGCCTTGCCGCCTCGGCGATATCGCCGCGGCGCAATGCAAGACGCACAGTTTCGAGCTTGCGCGCGTCCTCAGCCGACATCGTGGGCGACCAGCTTTCATCGCTATAGTGGAGTTCGATTGGAACTTCCGCCGCGTATTTGCCTTCGCGGATGAGCTTGGTGGAGGTTCGGGTCATCTGGTTTTTGGTCGTCTACAGTGGCTTTGCCATCGATCTGGATGCGGTCGGTAGAACTTCACCCCGCCGCCTTCTTCCGCCGTCCTGAGCTTGCACTCCGCAGCGGGGCGTCCTGCGCCGGCTTCCGTCCCAGCACCGGCGCGAGAAACCGCCCCGTATAGCTGCGCTCGGCTTGAAGAATCCCTTCCGGCGGGCCGGCGTAGACGATCTCGCCGCCGCCGTCGCCGCCTTCGGGGCCGAGATCGATGATCCAGTCGGCGGTCTTGATCACTTCGAGATTGTGCTCGATGACGACGACCGTGTTGCCGGTCTCGACCAGCTCGTGCAGCACCTCGAGGAGTTTGGCGACGTCGTGGAAATGCAGTCCCGTCGTGGGCTCATCGAGAATGTACAGCGTGCGGCCGGTCGCCCGCTTGGCGAGCTCTTTGGCAAGCTTTACGCGCTGTGCCTCGCCTCCCGAGAGCGTGGTCGCTTGCTGGCCGACATGGATATAGTCGAGCCCGACGCGATGTAAGAGCTTGAGCGGCTCGCGCACGCGCGGTACCGCCTGGAAGAAGGCGGCCGCCTCCTCGACCGTCATGTCGAGCACGTCGGCGATCGACTTGCCCTTAAAAGTCACCTCGAGCGTCTCACGGTTATAGCGCTTGCCCTTGCAGACATCGCAGGTGACATAGACGTCGGGCA
>JANQLP010000129.1 GCA_028280515.1 Hyphomicrobiales bacterium | reverse complement strand
AACGGCCTTGCCCGATGCGCCAACATCGCGCTGCGACCGTTTCGGCGACGGATCGCACACGCCAATCGAGAAACAGAATTGACTCGGATTTGACCGAATAGGCTCTAGAACGCGCGGTATTCTGCCGTAAGCCTAGCTGTTCGCCATGTAGGACAGCGGGTTGACCGGTTTTGAACCCTTGCGCAACTCGAAGTGCAGTTGGGGCTGGCTGACATTGCCGGTTTGCCCCGCCTTCGAGATGACCTGCCCGCGCCGTACGGTATCGCCACGCTTCACCAGCAGTTCGTCATTGTGCGCGTAAGCCGTCACCCAGTTGTTGGAGTGGCGGATGAGAATCAGGTTGCCGTACGGCTCCAGTTCGCTGCCGGCATAAGCCACAACACCGTTCTCCGCGGCCTTGACGGCGGTGCCCTTGGGCACGGCGACCTTGATACCGTCATTATGCTTGCCGTTCGGCTTCTTGCCGAAGCCCGACATGATCCGCCCCCGCACCGGCCAGCGGAACTGGTTGCCGGTCATGGGCTGAGGCGCAGGCAAGGATTCGGTGCGTGCCGCGACCTTCTTTTTCGGTGCGGCCTTGGGAATGTCAGCGGCTACGGGCTTTGCCCGTGCCGGGTTCGAAACCGGCATCGGCACACTCGGACCGCGCGACGCCACACGAACCGGCTCGGGCGCCGGAACCGCCGCGGGTTTCGGCTGACCCGGGATCGTCAGTTCCTGGTTGACCTGAAGGATCGAGCGTTTGGACAGACCATTGGCTCGCAGCAGATCGTCCGTCGAGACGCCATGCGCACGGGCAATCTTGGACGGGGAATCCCCGCGCCGGACGGCATAGGTCCTGCCAGTTGTGGCGGGCGCGCCGGCACCGGAACCCGGTATGATGACTTGCTGGCCGACACTGAGGCGCGTACTCCGCATATTGTTCGCGGACTTGATCTCATCGACCGAAACGCCATAGCGCCTGGACAGCCTGTAGAGCGTATCGCCGCGCTGGACGCTCACCGTTTTCGGGGCCGGAGGCGGCTGCACAGGTGGCGGCGCCTTGTACTCGACTTGCGCCGGCGGTGGCGGCGCATAGGGCTGCGGCGCGCGTTGCGGCGTCTGATACTGAGGCTGCGGGGTCTGGGCCTGCGGTCTCACGGGGATCGTCTGGACCCGTGTCGGCTCTGCCGCGGCGTACTGCTGCGCCGCTGGCGGCGGCGGAGGCAGATCACGACGCTCGACAGTCGTCGCCCCGGCGCGCGATCCGCTGCCGTAAATCGGCTCCGCAGGAATTGGCGACAGCGATGCGGTGGTTATCGACCTATCGGCTTCGCCATCGGCGAACATCGGATAGTCGAACCTGGAAACGCCGTTGCTGCACGCGGCAAGCAATACAATGGAACTCGCGCAAAGCGCAAAGCCCGTAGCTTTGCGCACGCCAAGTTCCCAAACCGTGATGTGAGACACACAGCGCATGGTGGCACCCCTCCTTCTTGAGGAAAGTAAAGCGCGCCACCAGTAAACAACCTGTTAAGGGGTGAATTCGCAGCGTGGAAAATCCGCCATAGCCCCCTCGCCGGCGGGCGGACGGAACGATTCAAGGCGCCCCGGGTCCGGACAAATCGCTTCGGACCTACTGCGGCAGCGGCCGCTGGTCAGCGAGGCGCGGGTCGGCGGGATAGTTTTCGGCAATCTCCGCATTCGACATCGGTTCCTGCTTCTCAGCCGACTTGTTGGTCAGCCCAAAAACCGGAAACTCGAACCCCGTCATGTTCGCTGCACTGCAACCCGCCAGGGACAGAGCCATGGTGATCGCTCCTGCCAGACAGACATGCCGGACCGCGGACGATGAAGCCGTGTTGTGTTGCGTCACGTACATCAATGTGGCCTTCCTCAGTTGGGATTAGAATGCCCAACCTGTAAACAAGCCCTTAACTTGCCCGCGTCGAAATCCAATTCTGATACAGGAATGCGGCGGCAATCGCGCACCGGCCTCTGAATTTGTGCCTTTGCCGTGGCGATTTGCAGGCACGGCCTGATAAGACGCGTGAGCTCAGACGCGCTTCTGCTTGCGGGGATTGACCCGCCCTTTTACGAGCGGCACAAACCGGACCGGCAACAGATCTTTTTGCTCAATCCCCTTCTCGGTCTTGTCGATCTGCACGAGAAACTGCGTTTCGCGGGTCTCGCCGAGCGGCAAGACCATGCGCCCGCCTGTCTTGAGTTGCTCAAGCAGGGCTTCGGGTGGTTCGGGCGCCGCCGCAGTGATGATGATGCGGTCATAGGGCGCTTTCGGCGGCCAGCCGATCCAGCCGTCACCGATGATGGTCGTCACGTTCTTGATGCCAAGCTTGTCGAAATTACGTACCGCCTTCTTCTGAAGCTCCTTGTACCGTTCGATCGTGTACACGTGCTCACAAAGATGTGACAGGATCGCGGCCTGGTAGCCGGACCCGGTGCCGATTTCGAGCACGACATGATCCGGCTCGACGGCCAGTTTCTCCGTCATGTAGGCGACGACGTAGGGCTGCGAAATGGTCTGCCCGCAGGCGATCGGCAGGGCGGTATCCTCGTAAGCCTGGTCAACGAACGCGGCGTCCACGAACTCCTCGCGCGAGACAAGTTCCATCGCGCGAAGCACGCGGGTATCGTTGATGCCGTGCTTGCGCAGCATCATGATGAGGCTGACCTGTTTCAGCGCGTCAGTCATCTGATCCGTTTGTTCAATGTCCCCGCCCCCTCGGTCCGGACGGCCGCTCTCATTATCCGGCAATTCTGTCCGAATTTCCGTTTTTTACCGCGATTCGCAAAGATCGCTGCTCCACCATATCAACCGGACGGCTGCATCAGTCGGCAAGAGCCTCCGTAAGCTCTTCGGCAACATTCCTGTGGGTGAGATTGAGGTTGAGAGGCGTGATGGAGATGCGCCCCGTATAGATTGCCCACAGGTCGGTACCCTCTTTCGGTTTCGACGGCCGGCGTCTGAATCCGAGCCAGTAGTATGGATTTCCGCGGGTATCCATCCGGTCCTCGATTGTCAGCAGGTCCGGATTGCGGCGCCCCTGTTCGGTCACCACGATCCCTTCGATGTCTTCAGGCTCACGGTCGGGAAAATTGATGTTGAGCACGACATCGTCCGGAATGCCCGTTTCGAGTAGCCGCCTTATCAGCTCGCTCCCGTGAACCATCGGCGTCTGCCACTTCAGGATCCGTGTCTTGTCCTTGTCGTAGCTGTAGGCGAGGCTCAGAGCCATGGACGGGATACCGAGCAGGTTTCCCTCGAACGCACCGGCGATGGTGCCCGAATAGGTGACGTCGTCCGCCATGTTCTGACCGGCGTTGACACCGGAGAGAACGAGATCGGGCGGCTTGTCCAGCAGCAGATAGCGCACGCCCATGATCACGCAATCGGTAGGGGTCCCCTTCACCGCGTAAAGCCGCTCATCGATCTCCCTGAGGCGCAAGGGCTCGTGCAGGGACAAGGAATGCGACGCGCCGCTCTGGTCGGTCTCGGGCGCCACGGTCCAGATGTCGTCGGACAATTCGCTGGCGATCTGCTGCAGCACGTCGAGGCCCGGAGCGTTGATGCCGTCGTCATTGGTGATCAGGATGCGCATGACGGGGTGTACCCTAACCGGCTACGATCTTGTCGAGGTCGCCCATGTAAGGCCGCAGCGCCTCGGGGATGACGATCGAGCCGTCCTCCTGCTGGTTGTTCTCCATGATGGCGATCATGGTGCGTCCCACGGCAAGGCCGGACCCGTTGAGTGTGTGGACGAACCGCAGCTCCTTCTCGCCCTTGACCCGGTAACGCGCATTCATGCGGCGGGCCTGAAAGTCGCCGCACACCGAGCAGCTCGAGATTTCCCGGTAGGTGTCCTGCCCCGGCAACCACACTTCGATGTCGTAGGTCTTGCGCGCGCCGAAGCCCATGTCGCCAGTCGACAGAACCACGGTTTGATAGGGCAGTCCGAGACGTTTGAGAATCTCTTCCGCGCACCCCCTCATCCGCTCCAGTTCGTCCAGCGCCTGCGTTTCGGTGGTGATCGACACCAGTTCGACTTTGGAGAACTGGTGCTGGCGGATCATGCCGCGCGTGTCCCTGCCGGCCGCGCCGGCCTCGGCCCGGAAACACGGCGTCCAGGCGGTCATGCGCAGCGGCAACTCGTCCTCCTCGACAATTTGCTCGCGCACCATGTTGGTCAAGGGCACCTCGGCGGTCGGGATGAGCCAGTAATCGTCTTTGGTCACGAACAGATCGTCGGCGAATTTGGGGAGCTGACCAGTCCCATAAAGGACATCGTCCCGCACCAGCGCCGGCGGCAGGGTCTCCTGATAGCCGAATTCGCCCGTGTGGATATCCAGCATGAACGACGCCAGAGCGCGCTCAAGCCGCGCCAGCGCGCCCCTCAGCACCACGAACCGCGCGCCCGAGAGCTTCGCGGCGGTTTCGAAGTCCATGAGCCCGAGCGCCTCACCGAGGTCGAAATGCTGCTTCGGTTCGAACGCGAAGGACGGCTTGTCGCCCCACGTATGCACCACCACATTGGCGCTTTCGTCCTCACCCTCCGGCACGTCGTCGAGGGGTGCGTTGGGCAGGCCGGACAAGGCATCCCGTAGGTCGGCGTCGACGCGCCGCTCCTCCTCCTCGCCCGACTGGATGATATCCTTGGCCTGCGCGACCTCATCCATCAGCTTCTGCGCCGTGGTCTCGTCGCCGCTCGCCTTCGCCTTGCCGATCTCCTTGGAGGCGGCGTTGCGTTTCGCCTGCGCCTCCTGCAGTTTCTGCACCAGGGCGCGGCGCTCCTCATCGATTTTCAGGATGGCGGTCGCCTGCGGCTCAAGACCGCGCTTCGCCAGCGCGGCATCGAACCCGTCAGGGTCTTCGCGAATCCATTTCAGGTCGTACACGACGGCAGGCTCCGGATTGCTGGAATCATCCGTGTCCGAGACACGGGCCATCCTATACACGCGGGTGACAAGGGAGGTCTAGATGCGGCGCCAACAATGGATTCCTGCTTTCGCAGGAATTTCGGGAAAGGCCCTATGGTTGAAACCCCTGCGAAGGCAGGGGTCCAGCGCACTTGTTTTGTATCCAAGCTGGACCGACGGAGACGTGGATTCCTGCTTCCGCAGGAATTTCGAAGAAACCAAAATGAAAGAAGAACCCCCTGCGAAGGCAGCGGTCCAGCGCACTTGTTCTGTATCCAAGCTGGACCGATGGAGATGTGGATTCCTGCTTTCGCAGGAATTTCGGGAAAGACCCTATGGATAAACCCCTGCGAAGGCAGCGGTCCAGCGCACTTGTTCTGTATCCAATCTGAACCGATGGAGATGTGGATTCCTGCTTTCGCAGGAGTTTCGGGAAAGACCCTATGGCTGAAACCCCTGCGAAGGCAGGGGTCCAGGAATACGGCATCACACAATCTCATCATACAGGTCACGCCAATCCGGATTTTGCTGCTCAATCAGTTTGATCTTCCAGTCGCGTTTCCACTTTTTGATTTGCCGTTCACGATGCACCGCATCTTGTATCGTCTCGTGCGGTTCGAGATACACCAGCTTCTTCACACGATACTTGCTGGTGAACTTGCTGCCGACGCCCTGTTTGTGATCCCAGACGCGCTTTGTCAGATTCGTGGCAGCGCCAATGTAGAGCGTTCCGTTCCGACCACTTGCCAGAATGTACACAAACGCGGCGCGGGTCATTCGACCGCCCGCATCATGGCCTAGACAGTCTCGCCGGCCGCCGTATCGTCGTCTTCGGCTTCGCGTTTCGCCTGGGCTTCGGCCCGCTTCTTCTCGACGAGCTTCACCGACTGGATGGACAGTTCGTAGAGCAGCAGCGTCGGCAGGGCTAGGCCGATCTGGCTGATCGGATCAGGCGGCGTGAGAAACGCGGCGACCGCGAACACGCCGACCACAGCGTATTTCCGTTTCGATTTGAGTCCTTCCGACGTGGCGAGCCCGGCGCGTGCGAGAAGCGTGAGCAGCACCGGCAGCTGGAAGCAAAGGCCGAACGCCAGGATCAGCGTCATGATCAGGCTGAGATACTCGCTGACCTTTGCGGTCAGGTGGATCTGGACCTGCGCGTCTCCGGTCTGCTGCATGGACAGGAAGAACGCCATCGCCAGCGGCATGACCACGTAATAGACCAGCGCGCCGCCCATGATGAACAGGACCGGCGTGGCGATGAGAAAAGGCAGGAACGCCTGTCGCTCGTTCTTGTACAGGCCCGGCGCGACAAACATGTAGACCTGCGACGCCAGCACCGGGAAGGCAATGAAGATGGCGCCGAATAGGGAGAGCTTGAGCTCAGTGAAGAAGAATTCCTGCGGCGCGGTGTAGATCATCTCGATCCGGGTGTCGCCGCCGACCGCCTGACGATAAGGGTAGAGGAGTATATTGTAGATCTGCTTGGCGAAGATGAAACAGGCGATGAAGCACACGAAGACCGCGGCCATGCTCCACATCAACCGTTTGCGCAGCTCGACGAGATGCTCGATCAGCGGGGCTTTTGTGGCGTCGAGATCTTCCTGGCTCACGGCCTAGTCTCCAC
Organism: Hyphomicrobiales bacterium; assembly: GCA_028280515.1. GTDB lineage: Bacteria > Pseudomonadota > Alphaproteobacteria > Rhizobiales > Methyloligellaceae > UBA2767. Next base: position 427 of record JANQLP010000129.1, on the reverse strand, counting down.
TCTTCTCCGCGCCGGCCTTGGCTTTGGGTCTCCTGGGCTTCGCGGCGCTCTCGCCCCCCGCCTCCGGTTCCTTGCTTTTCGGCGTCTCGGTCGAGTCCTTGATATCCATCCCGCTCTTGATCTCGTCGGCTGTTTCCTGCAGCGGAGCCAGACTTTCGCTCACCGTATCCTTGATCTGATTGACCGGGTTCATGTCCGCCGCATCTTTCAGGGACGAGCGCAACTCATCGAGTTCGCTCTCGCGGATTGCCTCGTCGAACTGCGACCGGAACTCGTTGGCCGTGCGGCGCAACTGCCCGGCATAGCGGCCGACGGACCGAAGCATGCGCGGCAGATCCTTCGGGCCGACCACGATGATCGCCACCACGGCAATGATGAGTAACTCGGTCCAGCCGATATCGAACATGTGAAACTCCGGCTGCGGGCG
>JANQLP010000120.1 GCA_028280515.1 Hyphomicrobiales bacterium | reverse complement strand
GTAACTCGAGGCCAGGAACGGCACGGAATCGGCCTGAAAGAGTGCGTTTTCGTTCGACAGTCGCGACAGCAGAAACTCGCCGATGGGCACCTGGCCGGTACGCACCGCGTTCTTGATTTCCGGATGCTTGTAGAGCGAACCGGAGGGATGGATTTTCAGCTTCAGTTTTCCATTGGTGGCCTTCTCCACATCCTTTGCGAACTCCTTGTGGTTCAGGGTGTGGAAGTTGTTGTCGCCATAGGGAACCGGCATGTCCCACGACGCGGCCAGCGCCTGCATGGCTGGCAACGACGTAAAGGCTATGGCGGCAGCTACAGCGGTTGCCAACAAAGTCTTGTGTATGGTCATGTTTTTCGTCTCCTCTTCCTTTAATCTGGCTCTGTCATTCGGGTCTCTCGATCGGCCTCTCTAACTCGCCGCTCCAGCGAGAACGGCCGCAGGCGACGAACCCACAATGCGCTCATAAAGCGCGGCATCGGTTGCGCCCTCCGTACCGAAGACCAGCACGCGGCTATCGGCGTTGAGAGCGAGTTTTTCACGGGTGCCTTTGTCACGGGAGACCGCAAGCAGTGCGGCAAGGCCGGCAACCGCGCTTTCGCCGGCGACAATCAGCGGCGTGTCTGCGCCGCCCGCCGCGAGCCGGCGCATGCAATTCTCCGCATCGGCATCGTCAACCGCAACGACGGCATCTGCGCCATATTTCAGGACATCCCAGGCCAACAACGAAACCTTGCCGCACGCCAGTCCCGCCATCATCGTATCGATATCGCCGGTAATCTCGACGGGCCTCCCCGCTTCGATGCTCCTGAACCAGCAGGCAGCGCGACTTGGGTCCGCCAGCACCGTGACGGGCCTCTCATCGCCAAAGCGCTCCAAGGCCTGCACGCAAACCGAAGCCGCCATCGCCCCGACACCTGTCTGGAGAAAAAGATGTGTCGGCGGACGCGCGTCGGGCATCTGATCGAATGCCTCGTCGGCCATCACGGTGTAGCCGTGCATAACGTCAGCCGGGATCGTCGTGTAGCCGGGGTAGGAGGTGTCGGATATTACGGTCCAGCCTTCTTTTTCGGCCGTACGTGCCACCTCGCGAACGCTGTCATCATAGTTTCCGGCAGTGCGCCGAACCTCCGCGCCGAACGACTTGATCGTTCGCTCGCGCCCCTGACTGACAGTCGCGTGAATGAAAATGGCGGACCGGCATCCGAACATCTGGGCGGCCCAGGCGACCGAGCAACCATGATTGCCGTCTGTCGCGCAGCACACGGTCTCATCACGGACATGCTCCGCATAACGGCCGGAAAGAACATCCTCTGCCTCGACCGCTTGGCCGGTCTTCCGCTCGATGATGGACATAAGATGGCGCGCGACCGCATAGGGGCCGCCGAGGCCTTTGAAATTCATGAGGTCAAAACGGGCCGATTCATCTTTGTAGAAGACCCCCTCGACACCGATCTCGCGCGCAATGTCATGAAGCGCCAAAAGCGGTGTCGGCGCGTAACCCGGCCATAAACTCACCGCCCGGCGGGCAGACTCCGTACCCTCGTGACTCAAAACATCCAATGGCGTTGCATCGTCCTTCCAGGGTCGTGCTGCCGCTAGGTTAAGGGCTAGGTCGCCAGTCTTCAACATACAAGCTACGCGCAGGTCCGGTGGTCTGAAGGACGTGCACGGGGTTCGCGCACTGGTTGAACGTGGAAGGATTATAGCTTCATCCAATTGAAATATTCTCGATCATTTTTTGTGCAATCCGATAATTTTTACGTATCTATGAGGCTTAAATGATCAAATTTTGACCAAAGATTCGCCAAATCGATATGAGGCATCACCCATGGATCACTTTGACCGCAAACTTCTCGCTCTTGTCCAGAAAGATAACCGGCAAACCAACGAGAAGCTGGGGAGATCGGTCGGACTTTCGCCGGCAGCGTGTCACCGCCGGCTGAAGCAACTGCGGGACAACGGGACGATCCAACGCGACATCGCCTTGGTGACGCCTGCCGCGGCCGGTTACTCGCTCTCATTGATAGTGCAGGTGACGCTGGAGAAGGATCACGAGGATCTGCTTGATGAGTTCAAGCAGCGCATTTCGGCCATTCCTCAGGTCATGCAATGCTATTACGTCACGGGCACTATGGATTTCATCATGATCGTGATCGCGCGCGACATGCAGGACTATGAGGAATTCACCCGTGCGCACTTCTTCGGCAACCGGAACATTCAGCGTTTCGAGACAAACGTGATCATGAATACCGTGAAATTCACGACCGAGGTTCCGGTCGACAACGCCGATGCCCGGACATGACGCGAAAGCGCCTCATTGACCTCCGGCGCCTGGCGTACTCCACGCCGCACCATTCGCAGATGCTCAAGGCGTAGACCTTGATCGCCGTATGGATTGTTCCCACGATAGATGATTGTGTGCAGGCCCAACGCGTCCTGGTCGGACAAGCGCAAGTTGCGCGGGTCGAAACGAGGCGCATATCAGACGCCATATCGACACCCATCGGTCCGTCTGAAGCCAAATGTTCCAAAAAAATTGTTTGTGTCGATGTGCGGCGGCAATCGATACTCAAGTCAGAACAGCGTGTTGCACTGACGGTCGAGCAATGGCCCTGACGGAGATCCAGTGCATCACGCCGCTCTGAGAGCCAGGCACACCTTGTCAGAAATCACTGTCGCCGGGCGAGGTGTCAAAAGGAGAGTAGCCGCAAAACCTCGTCTCCGCGGCCACGTTTCCATAAAAAGACCGACGCGTTGCTTTGCCGATGCGCGCTACCGGGAGGCAGACATATGAGCACCAGAACCGTGGCCGTCGATTTCGGCTCCGGCACTATCGATATCGACGTACCGGCGGATTCCGTTGTCGTCGAGTTCGAAGACCCGCCACTGCTGAAGGACCCGGAAGCCGCGGTTCGTCAGGCGCTCGCGGAGCCCTATGACAGCGCACCGCTTCGCGAGCGTGCGAAACCCGGCATGACGGTCGCGATCGGGTTCGACGACATCACGCGCCCCGCGTTGCCGCCGCAGACCATTCTGCCGATTGTGGTTGAAGAACTGTTCGCCTGCGGGATCAACGAGCGCGACATCCTCTTCATCAACGCCTCGTCGAACCACCGGAAGAACACGCCGGCGGAACTGGCGGCACATCTGGGTCCGGAGATCTATGCGCGGTTCGGACCGCTCGGCCAGATCATCAATCATGATTGCACGGACCAGAGTGAGCTCACATATTTCGGGGTCACCGATGGCGGCCGGGTCGTCGAGATGAACCGGCGCTTCGTTGAAGCCGACCTGATGATCTATCAGGGCAACGTGTTCCCGCAGCCGTTCAAGGCGTACACGGGAACCGGTGTTGCCATCGGTCTCGCATCAACAAAGAGCATCGCCTCGCATCACAGCTTTCATGCCATACCGTCTTCAAACAAGAAAAAGTCTTCGGTCACGGACCGGGCGAAGCGCAGCGTCAAGGTCGAGATGACTGAATATCTGGACGCGGCACTCGGTCGTGAGGTCTTCTACATCAATGCGGTCACCGGTATTGGCGGCAAACTGGCCGGCGTCTACGCGGGAAGCGCGAAGGGCGTCAAACCGCCCGCCTGGGAGTTCGCGGACAAAATCTTCAACAAGCCGGTTCCGCAGGCCGATGTGATGATCGTCGGCATTCCGGAGAGCTATTCCTACGGCAATGCCGACGACACGTTGATTGCGGCAGTCGGTGCCTGCGTTCCGCCGCGTTTCTCTCCGAAGGCGCCCGTCCTGCGTGAGGGTGGTGTGGTGATCGCCATGACGTGCTCACGTGGCGTCGTCAACACCGAGACGCATCCCTCTTATCAGGATGTGATCGATTTGTACGGCCGTTACTTCTCGGTGCGGGACATGGTCGACCACGAAGACGAATTCAACAATCGCGCCGATTACCGGCACAAATACACCCACGGGTTTGCCTACCCGCCGCTCCACGGTTTCTGGATCATTTACGAGCTCGAAAGCACCTTGCAGCGGGCGTCGTCCGTCATTATGGCCGGTGTGCCGAACCCGGAGCCGTTCAGGACGCTGGGATTGCAGGTCGCCCGCGATTTCGAAGCGGCCTGGAAGATGGCCTTGAAGACCGTTGGCAAAGATCCGGTCACCGTGGTCGCGCCTACGTTCCATACCAAACCGAAGATCAAGTTTTGTGTGGATGAGTGAGCCCGGCTGGAGCTATCGCATGACAGGCTGCGACATATACGGCGCTGCGCTGCGGACCGGTCATGCCGCGCGGCAGGAGTGCAGAGATGTTCCTGCATCTTGATCCCGTTGGAGGTGTCGCGGGCGATATGTTCGCGGCAGCGATGCTCGACGCCTTTCCGCATCTGGCCGCGCCGCTGACAGATGTCCTGGCGCAATTCGCTCCGCTGGCCGGGATCAGGTGTCTGGTGCAGCCGCACCACGACCATACGTTGACCGGCACGCGTTTCAGCGTCGAGAAACGCCAGGAGGGCGAAGCGGACCGCGCGCGCAACAAGGGGCACGGCCATTCATCGCATGCGCATCACGCGTTCCGGCACATTCGCTCGGACCTGATCGCATCGGATCTCGCGCAGCCGGTCAAGGACCGCGCGATCGCGATTTTCCAGCTGCTTGCGGAGGCCGAGGCCAAGGTACATGGCAGCAATGTCGAGGACGTGACGTTCCACGAGGTCGGCAACTGGGATTCGATTGCCGATATTGTGTCGGCCGCGTTTCTGATCGATGCCGTGAGTGCGTCCGGATGGTCGATCGGACCGCTCCCCCTGGGGTCGGGCCGCGTCGAGAGCGCTCACGGTCAGCTTCCGCTTCCCGCTCCGGCGGTCGTGCTACTGCTGGAGGGTTTCCCGGTCTTCGACGACGGGATCGCCGGAGAGCGTGTCACGCCGACCGGTGCGGCAATCATCAGGCATCTTCAATGCAAGCCGGAGATCGGATCACGGCCCCGGCGACTGGCGTCGTCCGGCATCGGCTTCGGAACGCGCGTCTTCGAGAATTCGAGCAATGTGCTGCGCGTTTTCGCTTTCGAAGAGTTGGGCGCCAGCGTCGGAATGTCTGACGAAGTTGCGGTGCTCGCGTTCGAGATCGACGATCAGACAGGTGAAGATCTCGCGGCCGGCCTCGAGCGCCTTCGCGCGCACGCCGGCGTGTTGCAGGTCACCCAGACGCCGGGCTTTGGAAAGAAGGGCCGCATGCTCGTCCACGTTCAGGTCCTGGCCCATCCCGATGACCTGGAAGACGTGAGCAAGTTGTGCTTTCTGGAGACGTCCACGCTCGGAGTGCGTCGCCAGATCGTGACGCGCACAACCCTGGAACGGGACAGCGTTGAGGCAAGCGTCGACAGCCATGAACTTCGGGTCAAACGGGCCAAACGGCCGGACGGCACCTGGACCGCAAAAGCGGAGATGGACGACATTGACCGCGCGGTCTCGGGACGATCGGACCGGGACGCACTCAGGCGCGCCGCCGAGGGCCGTGCCGTTCGACGAGGTGGTGATGAAGACCAGTGAATATGCCGAGGCGCTGAAAGGATGCCTTGCCTCCGAGCCGTCGCTCGCGGTTGCCGTAAGCGGCGGCGTCGACAGCATGACGCTTGCCGTTATCGCACACAGGTCCCGGGGACACGATGTGCAGATGTACCATGCGGTCTCCGCGGCGGTGCCGCCGGAGGCGACACAGCGGGTCAGGCAAACGGGTGAGCGCGAGGGATGGCTGTTGCATGTGTTCGACGCCGGTGAGTTTCGAAACGATCAGTATCTCGCCAACCCGGTCAATCGCTGTTTTCACTGCAAGACGAGCCTGTATTCCGCCATTGCGGCGCGAACGGCGGCGCGGATCGTGTCCGGCACCAATACGGACGATCTGAGTGACTACCGCCCGGGCCTGCATGCCGCGGGCGACCGGGATGTACGACACCCTTACGTCGAATGCGGCATCGACAAATCTACGGTCCGGGCCCTGGCACGGCACCTCGGTCTCGCGGATGTGTCGGAACTGCCCGCGGCCCCGTGCTTGTCCAGCCGCATCGAAACGGGCATCGGGATCGACGCCGACACGTTGAGGTGTGTCCACGCCGTCGAGAAGCTGCTTTCCGAACGGTTGGTCGTGAAGACCGTGAGATGCAGGGTCCGGTCCGCGGGCATCGTGATCGAACTCGATGCGGACAGTCTGCAACGACTGACGGAGCCGGAAATTGCTGAACTGAGTACGGAGATCACCGGACTGTTCAATGACGGGGCGGGCGCCAAACGGGTCAGTTTTGAGTCCTATCGGACGGGCAGCGCTTTCATTGGGGAAAAGATTTGAAAGGCAACGACATAAATCTGGACTATCAGCGCCGCGAGCGGATCGGATTTGACGAGGCGATCCTATGCGACGGCAAGAGCGACGAACAGATTGCGCGCATTCTTGATGACGCCGAGCAGAAGAGCATCTCGTTGCTCCTGACGCGTCTGTCCGAGCGCGCCCGCGATGCCCTTGCGGAAAACCACCGGTCCGCCATGGACTATGACGCCGTCTCGAGAACCGGCATTTACGGAGCGCCGTATCCCACCATGGCCGGACCGGCAAGCATCGCCGTGGTGACTGCGGGAACATCGGATACGCCGGTCGGTCGTGAGGCCGTCCGGACGTTGAACTATTTCGGCCACAAGGTTCTTGAAATCGGCGATGTCGGCGTGGCGGGCCTCTGGCGGCTTCTCGATCGGCTCGACGATATCTCCGACAAGGCGGTGGTGATCGTGGTGGCGGGCATGGATGGAGCGCTGCCGAGCGTTGTCTGCGGATTGGTCCCGGGCCTTGTGATCGCCGTTCCGACTTCCGTCGGCTATGGCGTCAGCGACAAGGGGCGGACGGCACTCAACACCGCTTTGGCGAGTTGTGCGCCCGGATTGCTGGCCGTCAATATCGACAACGGATACGGGGCAGCCTGCGCGGCCCTCAGGGCGCTCTCGCCGGCGTTCAGCAAGGCCGATGGGACGCGCGCGGAAGATCGATAATCTGTGTGCGGCCTCCGGTTTACAGTCCCACGTTCGATATTCTCTTTGCCTATTCTGCTTGCGATGCTGGCTTTTGCTCCGGTTCGGTCGAGTCGAGGCTCCAGAATTTCTAATCAGAACCCATAAGAATTGCTCGTTTGCGGATGGTCGCCTCATGACCTATTGATCCACATCCGAACGGTCAGGCTCCGACAACGCTGACCCAGCACTCTGACTTCCCGAGCCGGCGGAGGCATATCGTTGACACAAGTCCTATGGACGCCGAGCGACGTCGAGACGCAGTCATCGAACCTTTGGAGGTTTCTCAAGCAGGTGGAAGGCCGGCGTGATCGCGCATTCGATGGCTATTTCGATCTGTGGACATGGTCGGTCGATCACGTGGATGAGTTCTGGATCGACCTTTGGGATTTCGCCGACGTTATTGCGGAAAGCCGTGGGGAGATCATCGTCGAAGCTGCCGACGATATGGTGAATGCGCGGTTTTTCCCGCAGGCGCGCCTCAACCTCGCCGAGAACATTCTGCGGGGGCGCGGCGAGGAGGCGGCATGTGTTCTCTGGCGCGAAGACGGGCTGAGACACAAGACCGGCTGGAACGCGCTGCGTGCATCCGTGTCGCGCGCGCAGCAACTGCTTGCCGATCTTGGCGTGCAACCGGGTGATCGCGTGGTCGCGTACATCCCGAACATTCCGGAAGCTCTGGTGTTCATGCTCGCGTCGGTCTCTCTCGGCGCTGTCTGGTCGTCCTGTTCACCGGATTTCGGCGTGCAGGGGACCTTGGACCGGATCGGTCAGATCGAGCCGAAAGTACTGATCGGCGCGGACGGCTATTTCTACGGCGGCAAACGGTTCGATCTCGCGGCGTCGACAGAACAGATCGTCGCCGGCATTCCGACCCTCGAACACGTGATCATCGTCGATTATCTGGACCATTCGTCCGGTCCCGAAACGCTCCCAGCATCGTCCGTGGCAACGTTGCGCTACGCCGATGCCGTCTCGCGGTACCAGGCGCGCGACGTGACATATGAACAGCTGCCTTTCGATCATCCGGCGTTCGTGCTGTACACCTCGGGTACCACCGGCAAACCCAAATGCATCGTTCACGGCGCCGGTCGCGCACTGCTCAAGTTGCTCAAGGAGCACATCCTCCATTTCGACGTGAAGCCCGGCGAACCGTTTTTCTATTTCACGACCACCGGATGGAACATGTGGCACACGTTGGTGAGTTCGCTCGGCGTAGGCGGTGTGGCGGTCATGTTCGACGGTTCGCCGTTTCAGCCACACAAGTCCGTGCTCTTCGATATGGTCGATGAGGAGCGCATCGCGCACTTCGGAACATCGCCGAAATATCTGGACATCCTCATGAGGGAGGGGGTGTCGCCGAAGGAAACGCACCGCCTCGACAGCCTTCGGACAGTTCTGTCTACGGGCTCGCCCTTGTCGCCGGCCGGCTTCCGCTACGTGTACGATCACATCAAAAGCGACGTCCGCCTGTCGTCGATCTCCGGCGGCACCGAGATCATGTCCACGCTCGCCAACGGCAACCCGCTCGGTCCGGTCCGGTGCGGCGAGCTTTCGGTGCCTACGCTCGGCATGAAGACGGAAGTTTACGATGAGGACGGGAACGCGGTTGTCGGCAAGCTGGGGGAACTCGTCTGTACCGCGCCGTTTCCGTCACGCCCGCTGAAATTCTGGAATGACCCCGGCGATGAACGCTATCACGGGACGTATTTTTCGCGATATCCCAATACCTGGTGCCATGGGGACTTCGCCGAAGTCACCGAACATGGCGGCTTCATTATTCACGGGCGTTCCGACGCCACGCTCAATCCCGGCGGCATCCGGATCGGCACGTCCGATATCTACACGCCGATTGAAGGCCTCGATGTGGTGGCCGACTCCATTGTCGTCGGACATCGCGCCGACGCGGACGAGGAAGTCGTGTTGTTCGTGAAGCTCTCGCCGGGCACAACGCTGAGCGCCGAACTCGAGCAGACGATACGTGACGCCATCCGCGAGTTTGCCACCCCGCGCCACGTGCCGGCGAAGATCATTCAGGTGGACGACATTCCCTATACGGTCAACGGAAAGAAGTCGGAACTCGCGGTCCGCGACGTGGTGCATGGCCATCCGGTAAAGAACCGCGGCTCGATCGCAAATCCTGCGTCGCTGGATGCATTTCCTCAGCTGACGACATCCTGATTTGCTGCATATTGCGGCGTTCACCCGGCAAAGCGATGCCCGGCAATGCGCCAGTATAACCGTGTCCGGGTACCGGCTGACCGTCCAAATCCCTTCAAAAACCGGGGCTTGCGATCCTTTGTGCAGGTATTCTGTGGTTGTCATATCTGAAAATTTCATTTGTTGCCCTTAAAGCGCTCTGCAATGCTCCGTGTCGAACGGCGAGAGCTCATGGCGATGATGTACGTTGGCGGTACACATCGGTCGGGCGAGTGACGCCGGCAGTTTTGGGGGATAAATGTCAGTCTGCGGTTCAGCGTGTCCATGAGGGCGATCGTCAAGGCCATCGACCGGCTCAATGAGTATGTCGGCCGCGCGGTGTCCTGGCTCGTCCTCACAATGGTCTTCACGACATTCCTCGTCGCGGTCCTGCGATACGGCTTCAGCCTGGGCTGGGTCTGGCTGCAGGAGAGCTACGTCTGGATGCACGGCACCATCTTCATGGTGGCTGCCGCATACACGCTGCTCCATGACGGGCATGTCCGCATCGACATATTCTATTCCAACGTGCGTGAGCGCACACGCGCGCTTATCAATCTGTTCGGCGTTTTCTTTCTCCTGTTTCCCAGTCTGGCGGTTATCTGGTGGGGCGCCTTGCCTTACGTGGTCCTGTCGTGGGAGCGCCTGGAAACGTCGAGAGAAGCCGGCGGTTTGCCCGGCCTTTTCCTGTGGAAGACCTGCATGTTGATTTTCGTCGTGCTGCTCGCCCTGCAGGGGCTTGCGCTGGCGATCCGCAGTCTCATGACATTGCGTGGCGAGGATGCGGACGGCGAGGGACAGGAGCAAGAAGCGGGAGCGGGTAGCTGACATGCCGCTGAACGAAGTCCTGTCCATACTGCTTCTGATCGCGGTGTGCGGCGTCATGATGCTGGGATTTCCGGTGGCATTCACGCTCGCAGGCGTCTCGGTTCTGTTCGCGCTGATCGGGGCGGCGCTCGGCGCTTTCGACGTCGTCTTCTTCCACGCCATCCCCAGCCGCTTTTTCGGCGTCATGACCAACGAGGTTCTGGTTGCCGTGCCGCTGTTCGTGTTCATGGGCGTCATGCTGGAACGCTCGCGTATTGCCGAGGACCTGCTGACCACCATGGGTCAGTGCTTCGGTTCTCTGCGCGGCGGTCTTGGCCTGTCGGTCACCTTCGTCGGGATGCTGCTCGCGGCGTCGACGGGGATTGTAGGCGCGACGGTTGTGACCATGGGGCTGCTCAGTCTGCCGTCCATGCTCAAGGCCGGCTACGATCATAAACTTGCCTGCGGGACCATCTGTGCCTCGGGCACGCTTGGACAGATCATTCCCCCATCCATTGCGCTCGTCATTCTCGGCGACGCGCTCGCCGGCACCTACTCCGAGGCCCAGCTTGCCAAAGGCAACTATCTCATCGAACCGTTCAGCGTCATCGATCTGTTCGCCGGCGCCTTGCTGCCCGGATTGATGCTCGGCGGATTCTATCTGCTGTATCTGATCGTGACCGCGTTCCTGCGCCCGTCAACCTGTCCGCCCTACTACGAGACGGGGGTTTCGATGGGCGAACTCAGTATCCGCATTGCGAAAGCTCTGTTGCCGCCGGTTTTTCTCGTTATCGCCGTGCTCGGCTCGATCCTCGGCGGTCTGGCAACACCGACGGAAGCGGCTTCGTTCGGCGGTGTCGGCGCGACACTGCTCGCCGCTATGCGCGGGCAATTGAACCTGGAGGTCATCCAGGAGGTCATTCGCGGCACGACGCGCATCAGTTGCATGGTGTTTGCGATACTGCTTGGCGCATCGCTGTTCTCGCTGACGTTCCGCGGGCTTGGCGGTGATGAGCTGGTGCATCAGTTTCTTTCCGGGCTGCCCGGCGGGTTCTTCACGGCGATGCTCATCGTCATGCTGGTCATGTTTCTGCTCGGCTTCGTACTCGACTTCATCGAAATCGTGTTCATCGTCGTGCCGCTTGTTGCACCCGTTCTGTTCCTGGCCGATATCAGCCCGGTCTGGCTGGGCGTGATGATGGGGATCAATCTGCAGACGAGCTTTCTGACGCCGCCGTTTGGCTGGGCGCTGTTCTATATCCGCGGCGTGGCACCGCCCGAGGTTTCGACGTTCGACATCTACAAGGGGGTGATGCCGTTTGTCGTGATTCAGGTGATCGCGCTCGTCCTGTTGTGGAATTTCCCAGGGATCGCGACGTGGTTGCCGGACCAGATCCTCAAATAAACCCGACCACCCTCAATATCGGTCGTGGTGTTCGGCGGCAGGCTCGGCCTGACTTCGAAGCGGAATATTCTCGAAGTCACTTGCCTCGTATGCGAGTTGCGCAACGCTGCGCGCCAGCGGCTGGAAACTGTCACTCGCGCAGGTGGCAGTGAATTCGATGGCCGGAAACGGCGGTGTCGCGTTCAAGATCTTGAGTTGACCGGAGGCCAGTTCCTTGTGGAAGCACCTCACCGGAAGCAAGGTCACGCCGAGCCCCGATTGCGCAAGCGATGCGGCCACGCCCAGCCCTTTGCAGGTGTAGATGCGATGGCAGCGGGCGTCGCCCAGACTGAACCAGTCTTCAATCAGGGTGTGGTGGTACGACTCTTTCGCCAGCGCGATCACCGAGCACTTCTGCAGGTCCTTCGGAGTCAGTTCGCCGTCGCCGAGCGAAAGCGCCGGGCTCGACATCCAGGCAAAACGCAGTGTCCCGAGCGGCTGGGATGTGAAGTGGTGACCTTCGACGCGGCCCGGTGCGAGAACCAGGTCGAGATAGCCCTGTTCGAGCTTTTCGACAAGATCACGGGTCAACGCTTCCTCCAGCTCAAGCTGCAGCTTCGGGTAGCGCCGATGAATTTCTTTCACCAGGCGCGGCAACCAGGTGATCGAGATGACCTCGGCGACGCCGACCCGCAGAAATCCGGGCATCGACTCCGCGGCGCCGATATGGTCGCGCATTTCCGCGGCCAGTTGCAGGATTTGCTCGGCATACTGAATCAGTTCGCGGCCGAGAGGCGTCACCCGCGCCGCCCTCTGACTGCGGTCGAAGAGCTCGGCGTCGAACTCCCGCTCCAACTCCTGGATGCGCATCGATACCGTCGACTGAGTTGCGTTCAGACGATCGGCTGCCGCCGTGAAGCTGCCGAGCTTTGCGGCCCAATAAAACGTTTCCAGCCGTTTCAGGTTCATATGCGGACCTTGTGTCTCATCATTTTTTCTAATTTCAAAACTGCCAAAAGCCATCGAGATATTCAACATTACAGATTATTTGAATTGAAGGCTCCAGATAAAATCGATTGTCGTGATGTATGGCCTATGGATACTGGATGTGACGATGCGCCGCATCAGTCTTTTGGCAAATATACAGTTTGAGTGAAGGCTTGGGAGCCGCCCAAAAAAAACCAGTTGGCTCCGTGCAGATCCGATGAACGGGACGCCCCGGCCTAAAGGGAGAAAAATCATGAAGCGTAGGAGTTTTTTGAAGGGCGCGGCAGTTGCCGGCGTCTCGGCGACCGCGGTCGCGTCGACTTTCCCGAAACCGGCCTTGTCGCAGAACAAGCGCAAATGGCGGATGGTGACGACCTGGCCGAAGAACCTTCCGGGTTTGGGGACAGGCGCGCAGTACTTCGCCGACATGGTGACGAAATGCTCCGACGGGCGGTTGACGATCCAGTTGCATGCGTCCGGTGAAATCGTGCCCGCCTTCGAATCCATTGACGCGGTGAAAGCCGGAACCGTCGAAATGGGTCACGGCGCACCCTACTATTGGAAGGGCAAGGCTCCGGCGAGCCAGTTCGTCAGCAACTTTCCGTTCGGGCTCACGGCCCAGGAGTACAATGGCTGGTATCATTTCGGCGGCGGCGCGGCGCTGTGCGACGAAGTCTACGAGCCGCTGGGCTGCAAGTTTCTGGTGTGCGGCAATACCGGCGTGCAGCATCCCGGCTGGTCGACCAAGGAAGTCAACACCTTGGAGGACTTCAAGGGGCTGAAGATGCGCATGCCCGGTATCGGTGCCGAGGTCATGCGGCGTCTGGGCGCGACGGTCGTGAATCTGCCCGGCAGCGAAGTCTCCGCCGCGCTGGCCGCGGGCACGATCGACTGGGTCGAGTGGAACAACCCCTACGGGGAGGCGTCCATGGGCTTCTGGCGCCACGCCAAATACTACTACACGCCGGGCTGGCATGAATGCGGGACGGTCCTTGAGACATTCATCAATCGGTCGGCCTGGGACGGACTTGAAGACGATCTCAAGGCGATCGTCGAAGCCTGCGCCTTCGCCACCAACGACGTTATGCTGAGCGAGTTCCAGGCGCGTTCCGGGCCGATCCTGCAGCAGTTCGTCACCCAGCACGGTGTCAAAATTCGTCGCTTGAGCGATGATCAGTTGGCGAAGATCGGCGAAGTGGTCGGCGAGGTCATAACGGAACTGGTTGCGGACGACCCGATGTCTAAAAAGGTGTTCGACAATATGAACAAGTACCGGGCCGAACAGATCGCATACAGCTCGACCACCGAGGAAGACTTCTTCCGCGCCCGGAGCCTGGACTACAAGTGGCCCAAGCCATAGCCTGGGCTTTCTGACATGCGCCTGTGCCGCATGCTTGGAAGCAGGCGGTGCAGGCGAGCCATGCGCGAAGACCGGACGCATAAACCGGTATTTCTGCGGTTTTTTTGAAGTTAAATGGCAAAAATAATTCGCTTTTTTTGAAGCGTCTTATGGCGGACCATCCGGGGTGGAAACAACGGGATCGGTTCGCTCAGAATTGCAAACAATGACAATGCCAGCGGATATGGCGGCCGCACAGACAGGGTCGCAGAAGCCAACCGATACGGCCGACACCGTGCCTCAAGATGCGCAGTACCAGACGCGGGTCAGCAAGGTTGTCCGGGAGGCGGAGGACATTCTCAGCTTTGAGCTGGAGAGCGCCGACGGCAAGCCCTTGCCGTCCTTCAGTGCCGGCGCCCACATACACGTTCATCTGGGCAACGGGCTGAGCCGTCAGTATTCGCTGTGCAACGATCCAGTCGAGACGCATCGTTACATGATTGCCGTTCTCAGGGAGCCCGATGGCCGCGGCGGCTCGCAGGCCATGCACGAACGTGTGGCTGAAGGGCAGATGCTGACGATCTCCGGACCCGACAATCACTTTGCCTTGGCAGGGCGCGAAGCGACGTTCAGCCTGCTGCTCGCCGGGGGGATCGGGGTTACGCCGATGATGGCGATGATCGAGGAACTCGAACGCGCCGGCCGCCCCTACGCCATGCACTATTGCACGCGCTCGCCCGAACGCACCGCCTTTCTCGACCGGCTGAAACCGCGCATCGATGCCGGAAAAGTCGTTCTGCACCATGACGGCGGCGATCCGTCAAAGGGCCTCGACATTCCGGACACGCTCCGGCAGTTCGAGCCCGGCATGCATCTTTATGCGTGCGGGCCGTCGGGTTTCATGAATGCGGTCAATGGCTCAGTCGGTGCATGGCCGCCGCACGCCGTCCACCAGGAGTATTTCTCCGCGCGTGAGATGACCGAGGAGGAAAAGGCCTGGGACGCGAAGCCTTTCAAGGTGAAGATCGCCAGCACAGGGGCGGTCTTCGAGATACCGGCGAACCGCAGCATCGTCAGTGTTTTGCAGGAACACGGGATCATCGTTCCGACCGATTGCGAAGAAGGCTACTGCGGAACCTGCATCACCCATTTCATCGAGGGCGAGCCGGTGCATCGGGACACGGTCCTCGATGAGTCGGACCGGGAGGACTACGTGATGGTTTGCTGCGCGCGCGCGAAAAGTGAAGTGCTTGTGCTTGATCTTTGACGCACGCGTCCGTCACCGCGCCACCCGGTGCAGGACGCGCGGGCGACAATGCAAATCGAACAACCGCACACCAAGGGAGAAGAAACATGGGTCTCATAAGCGCACCGAGAAACTGCTGGTATGTGGTCGGGACATCGGAGGAATTTCCGACCGGTGAACTCACGGGACATGTCGTCTGCAACAGGCCGATCGTCATGTGGCGTGCCAAGGAAGGCGACGTTCTCGCCTACGACGACCGTTGCGCGCACAAACGCTTTCCGCTTTCCAAAGGCCGGTTGATGGAGGACGGGACGCTTGAATGCGCCTATCACGGCATGCGGTATGACGTGACGGGCAAATGCGTTCTCATTCCCTCACACCCGACGGGCCCCATTTCACCACAGGCCAAACTGAAACCGTTTCCCGTGATCGAGCAGGACGGGCTGGTCTGGATCTGGCCGGGAGACATCGCCCAGGCGGAAACGCGAAAACCGCCGCGGACACCGGAGATCACCGACCCGGACTGGACCACGGTCGTCGGCGAAGCGATGGACACGCCGGCCAACTACATGCTGCTGATCGAGAACCTCCTGGACATCACACATTTCTATCCGCTTCACGACGGCAATATCGGCGACGTCGCGAACAGCCGGATTCCGATTGAGCTCGATGAGGGAGAGGTCGACGGCAACCGTTACGTCAAGACGATCCGCAAGGTGCAGAACTACGAACAGCCGCCCTATCTGGTCGACTGGTTCCACTACGAGACCGTGGACCGCGAGCACACTCACTGTATGCAGTCCCCGGGAATGACGCGCGTCGTGATGCGCAACGCCCCTCCCGGAGAACTCGGAGGCGGTCTGGCGAAAGGCAGTGTCGAACGGGGTTATGTGCTGCTGCACTCTCACACGCCGATCAACGACCGTCGCCATATCTGGCGCTGGTACATGAGCACGCCTGTCGACCATATGTCTGCCGGCGACCCGTCAATGCCGGCGGCGGAACGTGCTGCCACCATGTTCCCGAATGTGGTCGAGGAGGACAAATTCGCGTTGGACCAGCAACAGGCAATGTTCGATTATCCCGAGGAAGACTATCAGGAGGTCTTCCTGAAACCGGACAAGGGCTTGCGGCGTGCGCGGCAAATCGTGCAGGAGATGCTGCGCGAGGAGCAGGCCGGTCGGCAACAGGCACAGGCCGCGGAGTAGACAGCCACGCGATCAGGGTCCGTGACGTAAACAGTTACAATTTGGAAGGTTAAGGAGTGAGGCATGGCGCGCGTTAGAGATGTGGAGATTGACGAGGTTCAGGAGGACGTCCGGCCCGTCTATGAGAGGTTCGCCAGCGAGTACGGACCGTTTCTCAATCAGGTCAAGGTATTCGCGCACCGGCCTCCGGCGCTTCGGCACATCATGGGCATGCTGCTTGAGTTTGCCGACGAACAGGTCCTGCCGAAGCGATACCTCGAGATTGCGCTTGTGGTGGTCTCGAAGATCAACGAATGCCGCTACTGCGTCGCTCACCATACGCCGCGCCTGATCGAACAGGGACTGGACCCAAGTTCGGTCGAGAACATCCTGGAACCGAAAGTCCCGGGTTTCGATGAGGTCGACATGCTGGTGCGCGACTATGCCGTACAGGTCACCAACAATTTCCAGTACATCCGCGACAAGATGTTCGACGATCTGAGGAAGCACTTCACGGAAGAACAGATCGTCGAGCTGACCCTTCGCACGGCCCTTTGTGGTTTTTTCAATCGCTTCAACGATGCGCTGCAGATCGGCATGGAAGAGGGCGTCATTGCCGATATGCTCGTTCACGGCGCGCGTGAAGAAAGCCTGCCGCCGGCCGCGCAATCGCCGGATCTGTAACCGGACAGATCTGGCGGTCCTGATCGGCCTGAGAGCCGGTGAGGGGCTCGGCGCGGCAACTTCCCACTTGCGGCGAAAGCCCGGCAAGCGCTTTGTTGTTCTGAGCCCGGGCTCGAACGGGTAAACTTCTCTGTCGGTGGCGAAACCGAACTCGAGCCAATGGGAAGCGGTCAATGGCAGATGATTGCAGAATATGCAGCGCTGAGACCGTCCAGGTCGCCGGGAACGGGCTTGCACAGGCCAAGCTCTTTCCCGAACCGGCCTTCGACGGTCACCTCATCGTCGCCACGACTGTGCACAAGGACCTGGTGGATGTCACACCGGACGAATGGCAGGCCATCGGCGAACTGATCGCTTGGCACACGCAGGCCATGGGCGGCTCGGAGAATTTTGAAAAGATGTACCTGCTGGCGATCGGAGATGTCGACAAGGGCCATTTCCACCTGCACATGGTTCCAAAGCAAACCGACGATCCGGGTCTGGGTCCGTTCGTGTTCGGACGCGACGGATGGAATGCCCGGCGCAAGACATAAGTGCGTGCAGCGTTTGCCGACCGCCAAAAGCAGACGTTCGTCTCAGGTAAGGGATTTCATCTGCTTACGGAGATCGACCGCCGGAACAGCATCAGGCTCAAAGTGAAGAATACGGCGCCCAGCCCGGCAATTCGCACAAGGTCGGGCCACACGATTTCGAGGTCTGCGCCGCGAAACACGATGGCCTGCGCAAACGCCATGTAGTGGCGCGACGGCAGGAGCCATGTGAAGGGCTGGACGATTTCCGGCTGGCTCTCGATCGGGCTGATGCCCCCCGACAGCATCATCATCGGCATGATGATCATGAGCAACAACAGGGCGAACTGGGCCATAGTCCTGGCGATCGTGCCGAGAAAAATGCCGATGGCCGCGGCGGCGAACAGATAGATGACGGTTCCGGAAAGAAGCAGCAATCTGGAGCCGGCGATCGGGACGTCGAGCATTCCCGCAACGACGAGGTTCATCGACAGGACAAAGGCGACCAGGATGACCAGACCGTTGGCCCAGACCTTGGACATGGCGATCTGAAACGACGTCAACGGCATCACCAGAAGATGCTCGATGGTACCGTGTTCGCGTTCGCGGATCAGGGCCGCCCCGGTGAGCAGGATTGTCAGCAGGGAAAGCTGGTCGAGCATCGATACGATCGCTGTGAACCAGGCCTGCGTTCCGTTCGGATTGAAGGCCCGGCGGATGACGAGGCCTACCGGTTCAACGGTTTCAATATCCGACCGGCGGGCGAAGTGGTTTACCTCGTCGGTCAGAATGTTCTGGATGTACTGCGCGCCGATACTTGCTTGGTTCACGGCGGTCGCGTCGATATTCAGCTGGATTGTCGGTTGGCGATTTCGCCTCACATCCGCCTCGAAATTCGGCGGGATCACCACAACGAAGATGTAACGGCTCTGGTCCATCGCGTGATCGACCTCGGATGGCTTGATGACCTCCGGCACCTTGAAGAAGGGCGGGTAGAAGGCGTTGCGCAGTTTCGCCGACAGGGCGGAATGATCCTCGTCGACAAAGGCAATCGAGGCGTTGTTGACCGTCTCGCCTATTCCGCGCGAGCGTTCGGTGATTGAGAAGCTGAAGGACCAGACAATCAGGGCGACCATGATCACATCGCGGAAGACACTGCGCAGTTCCTTGGTTCCGAGCCAGAAGATGTTGCTCCACGTCCGCATGGCTCAAGGCTCCTGCTTGCGCAACAGCGCCACGGCCGCGGCCGTAAAAACCGGGATGAACGCGGCCAGTGCGATGAGGTCGGGAATGAGCTCGCGAAAACCGAGACCCTTGGTGAAGGCGCCCACACTCAGATGCATGTAGTAGGTCGTCGGCCAGAGCGTCCCCATAATCCGCGCCCCGCCTTCAAGGGTCGACACGGGCTGTATCATGCCGGAGAACTGGATGGTCGGCAGCAGCGACAGGATCGCCGCCGCGAACACGGCGGCCACCTGGCTCTTGGTGAGTGTGGAGATGAGCAGACCATAGCCCGTCGACGCGGCAAGATAGAGAAACGCGCCGAGCGTGAGCGTCATGAAGCTGCCCTTGAGCGGCACCTGCAGCGCAAACACGATCAGCAAGGTCAGCATGACGAAGTTGACCATGCCAATGGCAATGTAGGGCATCTGCTTGCCAAGCAGGAATTCCAGCCGGCTTGTCGGCGTGACATAGAAATTTGTGATGGTGCCGATCTCTTTCTCGCGCGCGACACTGACGGCCATCAGGATCGCCGGGAACAACAGGAGCAGCATCGCCTGAATGGAAGGCCCCATGGCGTAGATGCTCTCAAAGGATGGATTGTAGCGGTAGCGGGGTTCGATGACGGCGTGCCGGCCGGCTTCGGCGTCGAGGCCGGTTGCGCGGGCGACATCCGAAAGAAACCGATTATGCCCGCCCGCCACGTAACCTTCGATCGTTGCCGCGCGCATGGTGTTTGCGCCGTCGATCCAGGCCGAAATCTGCGGATTGGCGGATCTCGCCAGGTTCCGCCCGAAGCCGGGCGGGATTTCGATCGCCAGCGTGACATCGCCTGATTTCAGGCGACGCTCCAGTTCATCCTTGCTCCGGATTTCCGGCTTCTCAATGAAATAGCGCGAGCCGGAATAGTTGCGAAGGTAATCGCGGCTGGCGGGGGTCTGGTCGAGATCGAGCGCGGCGAAAGTGAGGTCATCCACATCCTGGCTGATGCCGAACGCCATGATGAGGAGAAGCACCATGGTGCCGACGAAGGCGAAGGCAAGGCGGACCGGATCGCGCAGGACCTCCATCATCTCGCGGTAGCTGAAAGCGAGTGCGCGCCCCGGACGAAAGGTCCAGCGTCCTACTTCCATCTGCTCTTGATCGGTGGACGGTTGATCGGGTGCGTCCCGCAAGACCGTCAGCGCATCCGTCTCGGTCTGCGCGTCATCGCCCATGGCCCCTTCGATGTAGCCAATGAAAGCCTCTTCCAGATTGGCCACCTTGCTCTTTCGGATGAGGTCTTTTGGCGTGTCATATACGAGAACCTTGCCCGCATGCATGAGCGAGATTCGGTCGCAGCGCATCGCTTCATTCATAAAGTGCGTCGAGATGAAAATGGTGACGCCTTCCTCGCGGGAGAGGGCGATCAGCAGTTCCCAGAACTCGTCGCGTGCGAGCGGGTCTACGCCCGACGTCGGCTCATCGAGGATCAGCATCTCCGGCTCGTGGATGATCGCCACCGCGAGGGACAGCCGCTGACGCATGCCGAGTGGCAGGGCCTCCGCCAAAGCGTCCATGTCCTGGCGCAGGCCGAACCGGTCGACGAGCTCGTCGATGCGCTGATCGGCGCGTTCGGGTTCGAGGTGGAATAGACGTGCGTGCAGCTTGAGGTTCTGCGCCACCGTCAGCTCGCCGTAAAGCGAGAAGGACTGCGACATGAAGCCGACGCGCTTCCGCGTCTCCAGATCGTTCGCGTCCGCAGGCTTTCCGAACAGGAAGGCTTCACCTGCCGATGCGGGCAACAGGCCGGTGAGCATCTTCATGGTCGTGGTCTTGCCGCAGCCGTTGGAGCCGAGAAAGCCGAAGATCTCGCCGCGCTGGATTTCGAAACTCACTTCGTCAACTGCGGTAAAGTCCCCGAACCTGCGCGTCAGTCCGTTTGCCACGATGGCCGGTTCGCCGTCGCGCTCCTTGAACGGAGGAATACGCAGGCGTCCTTTGCCGCCGGCAGTGGCATCCGGCATGAGGCGCACAAAGGCCGTTTCGATATCCTTGCTCTTGGTCCGCGATTTCAGCTCGGCGGGGGTGCCGGTCGCCAGGACGCGGCCACCGTCCATGGCGACCAGCCAGTCGAATGCTTCAGCCTCATCCATATAGGCGGTCGAGACGAGGACGCTCATCCCGGGCCTTTCGGCGCGTATGGCGGCGATTAACTCCCAGAACTGCCGCCTCGACAAGGGATCGACGCCGGTCGTCGGCTCATCCAGGATCAACAGGTCGGGGTCGTGGATCAGGGCGCAGCAGAGCCCCAGCTTCTGCTTCATGCCGCCCGAGAGTTTGCCCGCCGGCCGGCCGAGAAACGGATTGAGTCCGGTCGCCTTGGTCAGCCTGTCGACCCGTGCCTTGCGTTCCGCGGTATTCTGCCCGAACAGCTTACCGAAAAAGTCTAGGTTCTCGGCAATGCTCAACTCCTGGTAGAGGTTCTTGCCGAGGCCCTGGGGCATGTAGGCGATGCGCGGCCCGACACGCATACGCTCGCGTGCCGACGCCATGTCCGCGCCAAGCACCTCAAGGTGGCCTGTCTGGAGTTTTCGCGCCCCGGCAATCAGGCCGAAAAGGGTCGACTTTCCGACCCCGTCCGGCCCCAGAACGCCGACCATCCGCCCCGCCGGAATGTCGAGAGAGACGCCGTCGAGCGCACGCACATCCTTATACGTATGACTGACGTTCTCAATGCGGGCGACAGGCTGGTCGGGCGTCTGCACGGACTGCGCCTCTTGCTATCGTGAACTCGCCGGCTGCGCCACATTGGGCGGGAGTTTCTGCAGGAATTCAGGCCACTCGGGCTTCGGGTTCTCATCGAGCATAACGTAAGCGACGCCCCGCACGCCGGTCTTGACTTGGTCGATATGCTTGAGCACCAGATCCTGCGGCACCCGAACCTTGACGCGGAACATGAGCTTCTCCCGCTCGCTGGGCGTTTCGACCTGTTTGGGTGTGAACTGGGACTCGGGCGACACGAAGCTCACCTTGGCGGGTATGGCGACATTGAGCACGTCCAGCTTGATGCGCGCATCTGCGCCGATGCTCACCCGGTGCGCATCTGCGGCCGGCAGGAAGATCTCCATATAGATGTCGCTGAGATTGACGAGCGTCAGCACTTTGCCGCCGGCCCCAAGCACTTCGCCGGGTTCGGCGAGGCGATAAAGAACCCGTCCGATAATGGGCGAAACGAGCACACTGTCGTCGATCTGGGTTCTAATTTCCTGGGCGGTGGCCCGCGCGGCATCAACGCTGCGCTGCCGGGACACCAGCTCCGCCTTTGTCGCCGCCAGGGTCGCTTTGGCGACATCGCGGGCGCTCAGCCGGTTGTCGTAGGTCTCCTTGCTGGTGTGGCCCTGCTCGACCAGCCGGCTGGCCCGGTCGAGCTCCTGTTCCGTCAGGATCAGTTGCGCCTTGGCCTGCGCGATGGAGGCCTCCGCTGCCGCGACCTGGCTTTCCGCGCTCGCAATGTCTGCTTCCGCCCGAAGATGCTGCGCCTTGAGCTGGTCGGTATCGATCGTAGCCACCTTCTGGCCGGGCTTCACGAGATCACCTTCCTGAACAAGGATGTCCTGCACACGCCCCGCGATCTTCGTGGAAATGTCGACCTGCACGGCTTCGATCCGCCCGTTGCCGTACGCTATCCCCTCCGGCAGACGCGAGTTGAAATGATCCTGCCAGTAGGCGAAACCACCGCCCGCAGCCGCGATAACGATGAGAGCCAAAAAGATCCACATTCGAAAAGTCATCGCTCAAAACTCCTCGGGGCCGGTTATGCCGAACCAGTACGGATCTCATATTTCACACGTTTTGTGCTGGGTGGTCACGTGTGCTCCACACTTGTCGTGTGCAATGCGGCAAATGATCACCAGGTGCTTTGATCTGGGTCATGTTGCGACACAGTTGCGGCCCCTAGTTTGGAGTGTGCCGATGGAATGCTGCGTTTCAACCGGCCTCTGGCCGACACGCACGCCCGGTTCTCTGCACACACAGCCGCCTTTCCTGTGTCGGAAGGCCGCGACCAGCAGGTTCGAGACATGGCAAAACAGCGCGCAAAATCGCCGCGCGGCCGCGCAAAAAAGCCGGCGTCCGGCGATGCAGTCGCATCATCGAACGGTTCCTCTGGCCATGGTCCCGTTCCGGTGAAAGCGGCGAGCGAAATCGCCCGCGGGGCCTCATCCGCTCCACCCACCTTGTTTGAACGGGATTCGTACACGGTCACCGCCCTGGCTGATGTGCTCAACCGCTCCATGAACGCGACCATCGCGCGCTTCACCTTGGGGCTATCTCCCGCCGCGCTCGCGGGGGCGTATTTCGACTGGATGGTGCATCTGGCGTCCGCGCCCGGAAAACAGGGGCAGTTGGTCGAGAAAGCCTGGCGCAAATGGATCCGTCTGGCGACATATGGGGAACATTGCGCGATGTCCGGCGGTACGGCGGACCGGTGTATTGAACCGTTGCCCCAGGACGGGCGTTTCGAGGGCGAGGCGTGGCAGCGTTTGCCCTTCAACATGATCTATCAGGCTTTTCTGTTTCAGCAGCAGTGGTGGCACAACGCCACGACCGGTGTCCCCGGGGTGACGCGGCAGCATGAGCGCGAGCTGGAGTTCGCCGCGCGGCAGCTACTCGACATGTTCGCACCCTCCAATTTCATTCATACCAACCCCGAGGTCCTGGCGCGCACCCAGGCGGAGGGCGGCATGAACCTGGCGCGCGGGTTCCGGAATTTCATCGAGGATTGGGAACGCGTGATCAGCGGCAGGAGGCCCGTTGGCGCTGATCGCTTCGTGCCCGGCGAGACGGTTGCCGTCACGCCGGGTAAGGTCGTCTACAGCAACCGGCTGATCGAACTGATCCAGTACGCGCCGACAACGCAGAAGGTCCGTCCCGAGCCGGTGCTGATCGTGCCGGCATGGATCATGAAATACTACATCCTCGACCTGTCGCCGGAAAACTCGCTGGTCCGATATCTGGTGGACCAGGGTTTCACGGTCTTCATGATCTCGTGGAAGAACCCGGGTCCGGAAGATCGCGATCTGAGCCTGGAGGACTACCGCACGCTCGGCGTCTCATCGGCGCTGGAGGCCGTCGCGGAAATCGTGCCGGACCAGGACGTGCACGGTGTGGGTTACTGTCTCGGCGGAACGCTGCTCTCGATTGCCGCCGCGGCGCTGGCCCGCAACGGCGGCAACACGTTCAGGACTCTCACGTTCTTCGCCACCCAGGTGGATTTCGAGGAGCCGGGCGAGTTGGAACTGTTCATCGACGAAAGCCAGCTTCAGTTCCTGGAAGACCTCATGTGGGAGCAGGGCTTTCTCGACACCAAGCAAATGGCGGGCGCTTTTCAGCTGCTTCGTTCCAACGATCTGATCTGGTCACGGGTTATCCGCGACTATCTGATGGGCGAGCGCCGGCCCATTAACGACCTCATGGCATGGAATGCGGACGCGACCCGCATGCCCTACGCCATGCACTCGCAGTATCTGCGCAAGCTGTTTCTCGACAACGACCTGGCTGAGGGCCGTTACACGGTCGACGAGCGGCCAATTACGATCTCCGATATCAGGGCGCCGATTTTTTCCGTGGCGACGCTGAAAGACCACGTTGCCCCATGGCGATCGGTCTATAAGATCCATTTGCTTGCTGACGCCGAGGTGACGTTTCTCCTGACCAGCGGCGGGCACAATGCCGGCATCGTCTCGGAACCCGGCCACCCGCGCCGCAGCTACCAGATGCGGATGCGAACGAACGGCGAGCTGTACACCGATCCGGAAAGCTGGGCTGCCGAGACTCCGACCATCACCGGTTCTTGGTGGCCCGCCTGGACGGGATGGCTTCAAGAGCGCTCAGGCAAGCGCGTGCAGCCGCCGCAAATGGGGGCTCCGGGAACCCAATATGCAGCGGGGGCAGACGCACCGGGTCTCTTCGTGCATCAGACGTAAATGTGGAAGACTGCCAGCAAAGGTCTGGCGACAGGCGCGCCCGGCATTTAGCACGCCTTGTCACGTGCTCTTTCACTAAGCCTCGCGAAGTGGCGTTTGTGTCGTCAGGCCATGTTTCATCAGCGCCTGCCATCCTTCCTCGGGATCGTCGACGATTTCGAACAAGTGGAGGTCCTGTTGGTCGATGGTTCCCATCTCGGCCAGGGCGTTGAAATCGACGATGCGTTTCCAGTAGTCGCGGCAGAACAGGATCACGGGCATCGAATGCGTCATACGGGTTTGCTTGAGCGTGAGGATTTCGAAGAGCTCATCCATCGTTCCAAGCCCTCCGGGGAAGACCGCAAGCGCATTGGCGCGCATGGCAAAATGCATCTTGCGGACCGCGAAATAGTGGAAGTTGAAGGAAAGTCCCGGCGTCAGATATTTGTTCGGGCGCTGCTCCTCGGGAAGCCTGATATTGAAGCCGATAGTGGGCGCTCCGACTTCCGCGGCGCCGCGATTGGCCGCCTCCATGATGCCCGGACCTCCGCCGGTGGCGACGACGTTCTCACAGGTCCCGTGTTCGGAGGACAATGCGCCGCCCCGCAAGGACACAATCCTTCCGAAATCTCGCGCCAGCTCATACCAGTCCGCTAGTTGCGTCAGCCGCTGTTCCATGGAGGGGTCTTTCGGCCCTTTGGCGCCGGCAAGTCGATGCTTGACGGATCGGGGAGACAGCGCGCGTGAACTCCCGAAAACGACGATCGTCGATTTTATGCCGTGGTCCTGCAGTTCGAGCTCGGCCTTCGCAAACTCGAGCGCCAGGCGATTGGGACGCATCTCCTCGCGCATCAGGAAGTCTGGATCCTCGAAAGAGAGCAAATCGTCGTCCTCGCGGTCCCTTGATGTGTTGTTCTCCACGGGCATCTTCACTTCCCCATTTTTGGTCCATCGAAATTGCAGCAAGACACGCGACGAGGTTCGTTCGCCGCGTCAATTCGTGAGGGCGGGGGCTGCCGGCTTCTCCACGCTGTCTGCAACCGTACGCGCGTCTTCAAGGCGAAAGACGATCCGCCAGATGTGATAGGTGACCCTGTGCAGCCAGCGCAGACTGTCCAGTTTCTCAAGTGTCCGTTCGGCGTTCTCGCCCTCCATGGAGGCATGCTTGATGACGGTCGCACGATATGTATGCCGCTGACGGCGCAAGATATCCCTCAGGCGGTCGAACCGTCTCTCTTGCCCGCTCCAGTTGCCGTTGGTGCAGAGTACATCGATTTGCGATGCAAGAAGACGCGACAGCCGGCTGAGCCGGCGATCGTCTGACAGGGTGGCAATACGGACCGGTTGACGGCAGCGGTTGAGCAGGCGCGCCAGGTGATCGAGGCTATGGAGTGCCGCCTGATGGCGGCGATGTGCCGGCTGTTGTGTCGGGTCGGATTGCATCGAGTCGACGAAATTCCGGGTCTTTCCCAGCGCCGCAACAAGATGATTCACGTCCGCGAGCCTTTGCCGTTCGGAGATTTCACCACGCAACAACCCGCGCAGCAGTGACAGCACCTCCGTCGAGATCTCTCTGATCGTCGCCAATGCCGCATCGCTGGACGCGTTGATGTCGACGAGGAGTCGCCGGTCGAGCCTTCGAAGGAGCGGTGGCCCGGATTCAGGGACAAGCTTTTGGATGAAGTGCGCAAACCTACCGGTGAAGGGCAGTACAACGATCACACCGATAAGATTGAAGAAGGTGTGAAACGCGACCAGTCCGATTTGCTGGTTTCCCGCTCCCCTCTCGACCCATGGGCCGAGCAGCTCGGTGACAGGCCCCAGCATCAGAAACGCCATCAGGCCGGTCATGCAATTGTAGATGACGTGGGCATATCCGGTTTGCCGCATGGCCGTGGACCCGCCGACGGTCGCGAGCACCGCAGTGAACGTGGTGCCGACGTCCATGCCAATCACCATCGCCGCAGCCTGAGGAAACGAGATTGCACCGGTGCCAAGCGCGACCAGGGCGGTGGCCACACCGGCGCTTGAGGATTGGGTGACCAGCGTAATGGCGACCCCAATCAGCACGAGCAAAGCGCGTCCCGCCAGCGTGTCGTCGGGAAAGTCCGCGGGCGTAACGAGGCCCTTCAGCGGCGCCATGCCCTGTTGCATCACCTCGATGCCGATGAAAAGAAGGCTGAAACCGGCCAGCGCCCATCCGATCTGTGGCCAGCGTCCGCTGCCGAAAAGCCTCAACAGCGTTCCCAGCAGAACGAGCGGCAAGACAAATTGGCCGAGGTCCAGCTTGAATCCGCCAATGGCGACGAGCCAACCGGTCAAGGTGGTTCCGATATTCGCGCCGAATATGATCCCAAGGGCTTGCGGGAAAGTGAGCAGACCGGCGCCCACAAAGCTCACGGCGGTGAGCGTTGTCGCGCTGGAGGATTGGATCAGAGCCGTCGTTACGGCCCCGGTTGCTGCACCTGACGTGGGCGTTCGGGTGTACCTGGCAAGCCAACGTCTCAATGTGTTGCCGGCCAGTCCCTTCAGCCCGTCGGTCAGAATCAGCATTCCGAGAAGGAAAATGCCGACGCCGCCTACGGCGACGAAAACAGATGCATCAATATGTTCGAACATGACGCCCGACGATCTAGAAAACCCTGGACCAGGGATGCACGTCCGGCACCGCCTCGGGATGCGATTTCAGAAAGTGATGAAGGACATGGAGCAGGTTCTGCACATGGCTGCGATCAGTGCGTCGTTGAGCAGCACGAATATCGTCAATTATCATCCGGCAGATTTGCCGGGTCCCGTCCTTGTTGTTCAGAAGATACTCGCCGTAAGCCGCCGCCGCGATCTCGGGCATGCGCTCGTGTTCGGCAATCGCGAGGACCTCTTCCTCTGTGAGATCGCTAAATGCAATGCAGTCTTCGAGCGTAAGCATAGTCTGTCTCTGGGTCGAACTGTCCCGATGGCCCCGGGCCGGTCATTTGCATCTGGCGCCGGATGACGGGCAGCCGAATTGCAAGCAAACTCAGGGAACTCCGACCAGTCTGGTATGGCCGAATTCCCTTCTGTAATCGAGCAGGGAGATCACTTCCGGATCGATGCGGAAGATGACCATATCCTCCGGATTCGCGCCCTCCGGCATGTATTGATCACCCTGCGGAAACTTCTCGGCAATGAGGCGTTCAACCTTGTCTCGCTCTTTCCCAGCCAGGACAGGTTTCGCACGGCCGGCCAAAGACAGGCCTTCGATCTCGTCCCAGTTCTTGTAGTCGCGATTGATCGTCAGCGAGACGCGATTGTTGGCCGCAATGTTGCGCGCCTTTTGCGAGTCCACGAACGTGCCGAAATAGATCGTGAGCCCGTCATTGACGTAGCTGACCGTTGTTGCCTGCGGATACTTGTCTGCCCGCACGGTGGCAATCGTCATGTCGTCAACGTCGTCGATGATCGAGATGATCTGCTTGCGCGTCGCTTCGTCCATTTCGGCATCCCCGGCTGGCCGTCAAATTCGCGCCAACTCCATCGAGTCGGTCATTCTTTCACGATCATTGGGGACGCGCGTTGATGCACGTCAATGGGCGTCCAATTCCGCGAACGTGCGTTCGTTCAAGCCGGCATGTCAGCGCAGCGCAAAGAGCAGCACGGCTCCGCAGAGAAGCGCGCTTGTGACCCAGACGGTCATAGATATCCTGTGCCGCAGTTTCATCTCATCCGATCCTAATCGTAGTAAAACTGCTCAGCGACAATTTGGCGGTTCGGCACGCCAAGCTCCAGGAGTGCGCCCTCGACGGCATCGATCATCGGCGGTGGACCGCACACGAGATAGAGCCATTTGTCGGCGCCATCGAATGAAAACGCCTCGGTTATGGCCGCGGCATCGAGCTGTCCGGTCAGGCCTTTCCAACCCGGTTCCGGCTCCGAGATGAAATGCAGGACCTGCGTGTTTGCCCGGCGCGCCATACGGTTCAACTCGCTCTTGTACACGATCTGATCGCTCACCCTGTTGCCGTAAAGCAGGAGCAGGGGACGCGGGTCCTTTTCGACATGCAACTGCCTTGCAACACTCAACAAGGGCGCAATGCCGACCCCGCCGGCGATGAGCGCAATGCCGTCACCGGTCCGGCCCTTCAACGTCAGGTTTCCATGTGCGCCGTCGAGATAGGCGACGATTCCGGGAGCCACGTCTCCGATCCGGCGGGTCAGATCTCCGATTTCCTTGATGACGAATTTGATGTCGGGTCTCTGATCAGGGGCGGAGCTGATCGAAAAGGGGTTCTCATGAACGGAGAAGGGGCTGTGTCCGAGATTGAGCCAGGCGAACTGGCCCGCCTCGAAATCAAGCGCCTCGCCCTGTTTTGGTCTGACGCAGACTTCCCAGGTCTTGAGGGCGATTTTCCTGACTGACGTCACCTCGTAGGGCCTGCCGGCTTGTCCGAGCGGCGCGACAACGTAGGTCCACACAAGGGAGGTGAACGCGATCGTCAAAAGAAGAATCCAGAACCCGGCCAGAATCGGATCGGCGCTGTAACGTCCTGCTTCCAACGTGTGGTGCGCGATCGCCGCGGCAATCACCACCGCGCCGACCGCGTGCAGCATGCGCCAGGTCTCGTAGCGGTAGGGGAGCTGGTCGCGGAAAATGGACATCAGGACGAAACCCGGAAGCGCCACAAACGCAATCACACCGGTGGCCAGCGATGCCATATCAAGGCCAAGAGAAAGCTGACGCGTCGTGTCCCATGGCAGCGAGCCACCAAATGGCGTCTGGTACAGGAACGGATGCAGGACCACGAAGACCAAGGCCGTGCGTGCGACAAGCTGGTGGAACCGCATGGTCACGTCCATGCCGATCCGCTTCGAGATTGTCCTGAACCGGCCTGAAAGAACGAATTCGACAAGCAGGATTGCGAATGCGGTCATCGCGAGACCTGACGCGACCTCATCCCAAAATGTACGTGGCGGCTGCCCCTGCGCAATTGCCAATATGAGCGGGGCGAGCGTGATGGCGATGTACAGGAGCAGTAACAGGGATACGTGCATAGGTTCGTCTTCCGGGGGAGGCCGACGCAACCAGGCCTAATTAGGTTCGTGGAGCAAAGCGCGGCGTCTGCACTGAAAGCCCGCAGCTTTCTGTTGCATTGAACTTTGGTTCAGCGGCGGCCAATGCACATTGATGTGCATCAACGGGGTCGATGCGGGGGTTTAAGTTGCAGCTGGAAACAGGCCGACGGCCAATCAGGCGAACCAGGGTGGTAGTGATGTCTGAGCCCTCAATCGAGCAAAAACTCGGCAACCATTGGCGCATGGTAGGAGTTCGGCGGCTTGTCGACCTTGGCGTAACCGACCACTTCGTCGGCCAGTGCCTCATTGTGGATTTCGAGGTGACGGAACAATCCGAGCAATGTGTGACTGACGAGGATGTGGTCCAGCATCAGTGGACGCCCATGATGAACGACCGAAAACCGGCGGTCCTTCGATACTGAGCGTTCCAGGGGAATGATCATGCGCCGCGCCAGCTTTCCGCTGCCGGTGTCTTCCTCAGCCGCGATGGCAATCCGCAGCGGTGCTTCGCGATCCTCGGCATTGAGGTCGCCGCAAACGGCAATCAGCGCATCGGGATCGGCATCGAAGATCCGGTCGACGGCAAGCCTGAGTTCCAGCGCCTGGCCGGCTCTCTTCATGGTCGCGAGAAAATACCCTTCAGCCCAACCCTGCGCCGACTTCCACACGAAAGGCGCTTCTTTCTGCCCGGCGACCGGAGCGGCAAGCGGAGCGCGAAGATGGGCGTTGAAGATGTGAAGCGTCTTCACCTCGTCCAGCCTGATCGTCGTCTGGAGAACGGGGCGGTCCCAGACGACCGGTTGCGCTTCCGTCTCGGCCGGAACCGCGGTTACACACCGGTAAGCCGGTGCCTCCACAAAACTGTGCCGGATCTGGCAGGACTCCATGATCGGAAACCGCGAGAGCACAACGAGGTTGTGCACGTCCGCCGGCCGGCCGCCGCTGGTCGATGTCGTGACGGCTCTTTCATAGTTTGCGTAGGGCGTGTCCTCCAAAAGCAGATCCAGCGCGGCGAGCTTGCGAGACGATGCCGATTTCGCTGGCTGCGCGTTTATCTCCTGAAGACAGATCACGTCGGCCGCCAATCGCTTCAGTTGCGGACGGAGTACGGCGATCCGGTCCTCGATCGGCATGGCCGCCCTTGGCGGCATGTCCAGGCTCTCAAGATTGAACGTTGCGATCCGCATGAGACAGCTCATATGCCGAATGGTCAGGCGTCAGGGATGCCCGACAGGACGTCGCCTGCAACCGGAGGCATGGCGGGCGTGTCTTTCCGGACGTCGTGAACACAGGGTCGAACTCCCGCCAACTCATCGCTTTGCGTCCTCCGCCTTGTCCGGAACCAGGCGGACGTCCTCCTGAGCGAGATCAGGCTCATTGCACTGCTCCAGCATGACGGCACGAACCTTGTCGCGGAGGCGGACGGCCGCCTCAAAGCTGCTGCCGTCCGGGCGAACCGGAGCGCCGAAGTGCACCGAGATCGAACCATGCTGCGGGAACCACTGTTCGCCGCGCAAAACCGACCGCGTGCCGCGGATGGTAACGGGGATGACCGGCAAACCGGTCTGGGCGGCGACGAGGAACGCACCCATGTGGAACCCCAGAAGGCCCGGCATTCTGGTGAGTGTCCCCTCCGGAAACGCGACAATGCGCTCTCCAGCCCGGGCGGCTTCAAGAGTCTTTGCCGTATCCTCGATCCCGCCGGTTGTATCGCTTCGGCGGACGAACAGCGTGCCGAGGCGTCTGAGGAACGGACCGGCGACAAGCTGGCGCGACAGCTCCTCCTTGGCGACGAAGGAAAGCGGTCCCGGCAGGGACGCGACGATAACGGGACTATCCAGGTAACTGGCGTGGTTCGCAACGAGCAGGACGTTGTCCGGTGGAACGGGGGCTTCCGCTTCCACCTTGATGGGGATGGCCACGCTTTTGAAGAACAGGCGCGCCAGAGCAGTCGCGACCTTGTGGCGCCAACGCCGGCGCGGCAGCATGACGACGAGAGGCCAGGACAGGGCCGCGCACAGGACAAGGGCCGTACACCACCAAAACGCGTAGGCATACTTGCCGGCGACCCGCTTCGCCCTGTGCATCTGGTTCGGCAGGCCGAGCAGGCCAAGCCGCGCCACTTGCCACCAGAACGGGCGGGCCTTGCGCATGTTCATTCCGGCTTCATACAGAGCGCGGGCGCTCGACCGGCGGACCTTCCCGCTCGACGTCTTCGGCACGGTGTGCGGCGGTGAGATGACGACGTCGTCAGGAGGCAGATCGAGCAATTCCGTCGAGGCGTTGGTAATCTGGCGCGCGAGATCATCTTGCTGCGCCGGGTCGGTCAGGCGCGTCTCCGCAAGGACGATCAACCTTTCCGTGCCGGTACGCTCGTCTGTGCTGGGGAACGCGGCGACGCACCCCTTTCGAACGCCTTCGATATTGCCGACGAACTCCTCCAGTTCGTGCGGATAGATATTCCGCCCGCCACGGATGATCATGTCCTTGATGCGGCCGGTCAGGAACACGTCGCCGCCGGAAATGTAGGCGCGGTCGCCACTCTCCAGCCAGTCGCCATCATGGAGGGCCCGCGTCTTTTCCGGATCGCGGAAGTAGCCCGACGTGACCGATGGCCCCCTGAATTGCAGACGTCCCTCATGCCGTTCCGGGAGTTCGATGCCGGTTTCATCGACGATCCTGATCTCGTGTTTCGGGAGTGGCCGGCCGCAGGCGACAAACTCCAATGCGCTCCTGTCGTCGCCTTCCGCCTTTTTGGCGACCGCCCGCCGGGAGAGGGCGTCCCGGTCGACCCGGTCGATGATCGGCAGGCGCCCGGGCGGGGGAAAGGCAAGACCGACCGAGCATTCCGCGAGACCATAAACCGGCGCCATCGCCGATGGATTGAAGCCGAAGTCCTCAAACCGCTCTGCGAACTTCTCGATCGTGCCGGGACTGATGGGTTCGGCCCCATTGAGCAGCATGCGCATCGTGCTCAGATCAAGCCCCTGAATGTCTTCGTTCCGGACGTTCTTCAGACACAGCTCGTAGGCGAAGTTCGGAGCCGCGGAGAGCGTCGCGCGATGGTGGTGCATCGCCCATAGCCAGCGGGCGGGATCTGCGAGGAACGCCAGCGGCGGCATGATCAGGACGGGCACTCCGTAATAGAGTGGCCCGAGCCATGCGCCAATCAGCCCCATGTCGTGATAGAGCGGCAGCCAGCTCACGAAGACGTCCGAGGAATCGGCCTTCATCGCGTCGCCCATGGCGCGGATGTTCGCGAGCAGATTGGCGTGAGTGAGGACAACGCCTTTCGGATCGCCGGTGCTTCCGGACGTGTATTGTATGAGCGCGGTCGTTTCCGGACGCGCAGGGACAGGCTGAGAGATCTCCTGGTCCGCGGACAGCTCAGCGACGGTTGTGACATGGCGCAGAGAGTCCGTCAGCCCGTACAGAAGTGTGCCGACCTTACGGATTTCGTCATCCGTTATCAGTATCCCAGCTTCGGCATTGCGGAGGATTCCGGCCTGCCTGCGCAAATGCTCCTCGACCTGCGCCCGGCGAAATGGCGGGTAGATCGGCACCGGAACCCCGCCCGCCATGAGCACTCCGAAAAACGCATAAAAGAACTCCAGTTCGGTCGGGAGCATGATCGAGACCCGGTCGCCCTCCTGCACGCCAAGGCTCAGCAGGCCATGTGCCGTGCGCCGCGCAGCCTCGTCCAGTTGAGCGTAGGTGATACGCTCCTCTTCCTCGTCGCTGCGCCACACCGAGACCTGCGGCCGCGTGGGGTGCGACCTGACATGCTCCGCCAGCACATCGAGAAGCGTTGACGCAGTTGCCGGCGCATCGGTCTCCGGCAGCAGCATCGGTTCTGCCGCCGCCTTTGTGCGCCGCGCATCGCGCGGCGCGGCAGCTTCCATGGCGGTCAGCAAGTCGCGCGGTGTCTGCGCGTCGGCGATCAGTTGTTCAGGCAGGTGCAGCTTGAAGGATCGGTCCAGCCTCAGCAGAAGTTCGGCGCGCCCGAGGCTGTCCAGGCCGACGTCGCGGTCAAGATCACTGTCGAGATCCAGCTTGAGCGTCTGCCTAAGGTGAGGGTGGAGCTCCAGCGCAAGCTCACGAACGATCTCGAGCAACTGCCGAGCCGTCTCGTCCGTGACCTTTGCGGGTTGCGCTTCGCGCGCGCGGGGTTCGCGTCTTTTTGCCAAGGCAAGACCTGTTCACTTAGCTTTTGTTGCAGATCATTGGCGGCATGCGTGCGAAACGACGCGCCAGTTCGGTCCGAACGCGCGGGTCGCACCCTTGCGGTGCACACAGAGTGATTTCTGGTGCAGTGTCATCCTGTCTTTTTGACGGTTTTTGGCTCGATTATCCAGACCCGATGCCGGACCCGCGTTGACGCACCTCAATCCGGTTTCCCGCCCGGCCGCATGTGTGCCGCCGGGCGACGTGCTTCAGGCCGGGGCCAGTTGCGACGTAATCGCGACGATCTTCATGAGGTCCTTGGAACCAATCACACCGACAAGAGCGCCGTTAGACGTGACCAACAGCAGGCTGTTGCTTGTGCCCTGCATCTTGCCCAGCGCATCCGATGCGCTGGCTCCCGCGTCGATCGTATTTTCATCGGACGCAGGCACCATGATTTCGCCTACCGTCACGCGCGGACGCTGGTCTGAGGGAACCTGCCGTACTTCACGCAAACTCACGCTCCCCAGAAGCTCGTTTCCCTCGACGACGGGAAAAAACTCGAAGGTGTATTTGTAGATCCAGTCTTCGATCAGCTCACTGACGGTCACGTCCCGTCGGACTGTCACCGGTTTTGTGGTCATCAGGTCATGCACTGATCTGCCACTCAGGGCGTGCCGGGTCTGCATCTGGAACCGGGACGAGTCCGCCGCAAACCGGACAAACATCCCCAGAATGACCCACCAAAGCATGGTCAACCCGGCACCAGTCAGCGCCCCGACGACACCAAAGACCATCAAGGTGATGCCGAAGATCGAGCCCATGCGTGATGCCACGTCGGTCGCCCAGTAGTAATCGCCCTTCCAGGCCCACAGGGCAGCTCGCGCGACACGTCCGCCATCGAGGGGGAACGCCGGGATCATATTGAAGGCGGCCAGGATCAGATTGAGCATGCCGAGATAGCGCAGGACCGCGCCGAACGGGGTGTATCCGTTGCCGGCGAACAGCGCGGAGGCGCCGAGAAACAGGATTGCGAGGACCACGCTCAATATGGGTCCGGCTATGGCCATGAAGAACTCGGCCTTCGGGTGAGGCGGTTCGTCCGCCATCTCGGCGACCCCGCCAAGCAACCATAGGGTGATGCCCTTCATCTCCATGCCGAAGGATCGCGCCACGAGGGAATGGGCGAGTTCGTGCAGCACGATCGACACGAACAGGCCGATGACGCCGACGACTCCCATCCACCAGTAGGTGGCGGTGGTGAAGCCCTCATAGACCGCCGGGAAATAGCCTTGTGCGAGCGCCCAGGAGAGCAGCAGGGCGATGAACACCCAGGTGATGTTGACCTTGATATCCAGGCCGAAGACCTTGATGAGTGTCAGGCTCTTGCCATTCATGAGTATCCTCGCTCGGTTGTCTGCCCCGGACCCAGCGCGTCCGGGTCGGCTCTGCCGCCCGCGCGATGATCGCTGCATGCCCGGCGTTTGGGCTCACCGCGATACTGCAGGATCTTCGCGCAGCGATCCAAAGAGCCAAAGTCGTGTTTGCTCGGCGGGAGCCTTTCATGGGCGCCGGTCACAAGATATCCGTCCGGGTGCAGCTGGTTCGTAATCGCGTCCAGGACCTTGTTCTGCAGCGATGCGTCGAAATAGGTGAAAACCAGATTCCGGCACAGGACCAGATCAAACCGTCCCGGCGGCGTTTGCTCGCGTATGTCCTGCAGCAGAAAGGTCACGCGCCCGCGATGCCGCGGATCAACACAAAAGGTATAGCCCGACGCGGTGAACTCTTCCTCGAGCCAGCCGGCGGGCAGGTCTTTGAGGCTTCCCGGAGGATAACAGGTATTTTTCGCGCGCTCGATCATGTGCGGGTCGGTGTCGGTTGCGACAATCTCGAGGGCGACCGTTGGATGGGCCGTGGCAATTGCTCTGTCCCACAAAATGGCAAGGGTATAGGCCTCCTCGCCGGAGGCGCAGCCTGCGCTCCAGCAACGAACAGGGCGTTTGTCGCGGCGCGCACGCACCGCCAGGTTAGGCAAGATGTCGCGGCCCAGCCTGTCGAAAACGTTCTTGTCGCGGTAAAAGCGCGAGATGGTCACGCGGCAGGCGGCGTCCAGGACAGGCCACTCGTCCGGGTTGGCGTGCAATATGGCTCGATACTGGTCGTACCTATCCAGGCCCAGTTCCGTCATGCGCCGCGCAATCCGTCTGCACACCTGCCGGCGCACTTTGCGGAAGCCAGCCCAGCGCATGTCCAGCCGTGGCAACGCCCACTGCAGGAAGGCGATGCAGTCGGCGTCTTTCATGCTCCGTGCCAACGCAATGCTCCGTTTTCGGGCGTCGATCCCGCGGGCGCGGCCTGCCGGCTCAGTGCGACAGCAGCACCGGCACCGTCATCGATTTGAGAATCTCGCGCGTCACACCGCCAAAAATCAACTCCCGCAGGCGCGAGTGGCCATAGCAGCCCATGACGAGCAAATCGCACGACTCGTCTGCGACTCGTGAAAGCAGATCTTGCCCGAGCGAAATCTCCCGCGGGTTCGATGTCGCCGTCGAGGCTTCGATGCCGTGCCGCGACAGGGCTTGCATGAGGTCTTCTGCGGACTGAATGCTGTCCCTGCCGGACACATCCTCCGGGTTCATGGTCAGGACGCGAACCGTCTCCGCCTGCCGCAGAATCGGCAACGCGTCAAAAGCCGCGCGTTCCGCCTCACGCTTTCCGTTCCATGCGACGACGACGCGCTCGCCGATTGTCGTTGGTGGGATCCGATGCGGAATGAGCAGGACAGGGCGGCCGACGCCCAACACGATCTCAGCGGTGGGTTCGGTGTCGTCTTCGCCATCGGGAAACTGACCCATGACGATGATATCTGCACAGGGCATATGCTCCAGCAATGCAATGGAAACGTCGTTTCGGATCGACTCAACGCACCGCCATTCGGTCTTGACCCTGGAGCGTTTGCCTGCGTTCCTGACCGCCTCGGCAAACCGCTCTTCGAATTCTGTCGCGCGCTCGCGCAGGGCCGCTTCCTCGCTTTCAATCACCTCGGCGGGCATCTCCGCACCGGCTAGTCCGTAAAGCGGAACACGTGGAATGACATGCAGCCCGATCACAAGTGCATCGTTCTGACCGGCGAGTTGCAAGGCCGATGCCGTGACCGCAGGTGCGCTTTCATGTGCCGTCAGGCAAGCGACAATCGTATTGAAGGTCATCGTGTCTCCTCCTTGTCTCACCCTGAGCAGGGCAGGCAGGTCATCGGGCAAGCGGGAGCGTGGCCGGAGTTGCCTCGGCCCATCCTCCGTCGCCTGCGTCAACTCAGCGACTTCCAGTAGTCGCGAAATCTCCTTGCGGTCCAGCGCCAGATGATCAGACCGAGTAGGGCGCCGGCAAAGATTACGGCCAACGCAATGACAACGGCCAGTAGCGTGGATTCAGTCATCTGAATCCTCCATCGGTTCCAACCTGGATGCCGGTCTCGTTATCGTTCGATCTGGAATCTAGCGGGAAGGGCCACTCACCGCTTGGACCTAGATCAAGATCAGATCATCTTTATCGGCCCGCTTGCCTTGGGGTGCGGCCTGCTGCGAACGGCCTTTTGCAAAGCGACACGCGGCATCAGGACAGCATTCTGCCCGCGCATCGTCGCAGTTTCGTCATGTCCTTTTCATGAGTCCGTCAATTTCATTTCATCGGGCCGTTAAGAAACGTTGCTAGCTTCCGCTCGTCCTGACCTGTGATGGGAAGGGGCGGCGCCGGGCGGGCAGACCTCGGGGCCATTCAGAAGAATACATAGCGTCAAGTACAGCGTAACCGGCGTGAGAGTTCAGCGCTCTCGCGGCTGTGGTTGCGCGCGCCTGACGACACTCGCAGGAGGCAGGAATGGGATTCCACTA
Source organism: Hyphomicrobiales bacterium (assembly GCA_028280515.1). Taxonomy (GTDB): domain Bacteria; phylum Pseudomonadota; class Alphaproteobacteria; order Rhizobiales; family Methyloligellaceae; genus UBA2767. Next base: position 63,769 of record JANQLP010000120.1, on the reverse strand, counting down.
CTTCAACCCCCACGGAGCGTTTGGTTTCAAGAACTTCTTCTGTTCCGACTGGCACTACGGGTCTTGGTGGGGCAAGCACCGCCCGCCCAGGGAGAAGAAGGAGTCGACGATCGAAGCATCGCTGCTGGGCACCTTTGATAGCGGTCTCGGCGAAGGCTCCGCGGAAATCGTCGCACACGATGCCGACAGCCAGCGCCTGTTCGTGACGAACTCGATCACCAAGTCGGTCGATATCCTGGACATTTCCGACCCGAAGAACCCGACGAAGGTCGGTTCGATTGACGTCAACAAGGTCAACGGCGCAATGACCGGCGGCCCGAACAGCGTCGCCGTCTCCCACGGGCTGATAGCCATCGCCGTGGAGGCAGAGACGGTCACTGACGCAGGTCTTGTCGCCTTCTACGACGTGGACGGCAATTTTCTCGGCTCCGTCGATGTCGGCCCGCTACCGGACATGCTGACGTTCAACGAGGCGGGCACGCATCTGGTGGTCGCCAATGAAGGCCAGTCGGCGGGCGATGAAAACGAGCCCGACGCGCTTCCCAATCCCAACGGCTCGGTTTCCATCATCGAGGTCGACAAGGACACACCCTCCAATTCCAACGTCACGACCCTCGATTTCACGGATTCCTCCATCACGTTCGACGCCCTCAAGGACCTCGGCGTGCGCGTCAACACAGACGCCCCGAGCGCGGCGGCCGACCTGGAGCCGGAGTACGTCACCATTGAGGGCAACAAGGCCTTCATCTCCCTGCAGGAGAACAATGCGGTGGCAGTGATCGAGGACATCACCAACCCGTCGGCGTTCACGATCGACGACATTCTGCCGCTCGGCACCAAGGATCATTCCAGGGACGGCAACGGTCTCGACGCATCGAACAGGGATGGCGGGATCAACATCGACACATATGACATCAAAGGCCTTTACCAGCCGGACGGGCTTGCATCGTATACCTACAAGGGCAAGACCTATTTCGTCGGCGCCAACGAAGGCGACGGACGCGACGTGGATGAGAGTCGCGGCGCGGATCTTGTCGACGGCGACCTGTCCAACGGCGAGATCGACGTCAACGAGGTGAGCGCTGAACTGCAGGCGCAGCTCGCCGACGACGCGCTGCTGGGCCGGCTCAAATTCTCCAATGTGGACGGCGACATTGATGGCGACGGGCTGATCGAGGAACTGCACAGCTTCGGCGCACGGTCGTTCGCCATCTGGGACGAAGACGGCAAGCTGGTGTTCGACAGCGGCGACATGATCGCCGAGATCACGGCGGACCTCACGCCGGAACTGTTCAACGCGAACGACGGCGATCCCGGCGAGTTCGACGAGCGTTCCGACGACAAGGGCGCGGAGCCCGAGTCCGTCGTCATCGGCGAGGTGGACGGCAAGACCTACGCTTTCGTCGGCCTTGAACGCTCTGGCGGTGGCGTGATGATTTTCGACATCACCAGGCCGAAAAAGGTGGAGTTCGTTCAGTACATCCGCACCGAAGGCGATATCGCGCCGGAGGGGCTGGATTTCATTTCCGCCAAGGACAGCCCGATCGGCGTGCCCATGCTCGCGGTGGCAAACGAGGTCTCGGGCACCACGAGCCTCTACCAGATCAACTTCGAAGGGAAGACGATCAAGGGCACCAACAAGAGCGAAAAGCTGGTTGGCACCGCCGGCGACGATGATATCTCCGGCCGCGGCGGGAACGACCTCATCTTCGGCCTCGCCGGAAACGATGACCTCGAAGGCGACCGCGGTCGCGACAAGATCTTCGGTGGTTTCGGCGATGACCATATCGACGGCGGCCGGCATAACGACATGCTGTTCGGCGAGGAAGGCGACGACAATATCGACGGTGGCCGCGGGAACGACGACATTGAGGGCGGCGATGGCGATGATGAAATCGACGGCGGCCGCGGTAACGACGACATCGACGGCGGTGCCGGCAATGACGACATCGACGGTGGCCGCGGACACGATGACATTGACGGCGGCGATGGTGATGACGACATCGACGGCGGCAGTGGCAACGACGACATTGATGGCGGGGACGGCAATGACGACATCGACGGTGGCAGTGGCAACGACGATCTGAAAGGTGGCGACGGCGACGACCGGATGACCGGTGGCCGCGGCAATGACGAGCATGACGGCGGCGAGGGCAAGGACACAGTCGTGTTCTCCGGCAATCGCGACGACTATCTCGTCGATATCGAGAACGGCGTCGTAATCGATCTGCGCAATGGCCGGCCCGACGGTATCGATGAGTTCAAGAACGTCGAGTTCCTGGAGTTCAAGGACCAGACGATCGACCTGTTTCCGGAAGCCACATTCACGTTGCAACTCCTGCACGCGTCGGACCTTGAAGGTGGCCTGGATGCAATCGCGCGCGCGGCCAACTTCGCCGCGATCGTCGAGCAGTTTGAGACGGAGTTCGAGAATACCGTCATCATCTCCGGTGGCGACAACTGGATCCCGAGTCCATTCTTCAACGCCGCGGGTGACGCGGGCACGTTCAACCCGCTGTTCGAAGGCTTCTACAACGAGTTCTTCGGGCTCATCGATCTGACGCAGGTCGACCCGTCCGCCGACACCAATGGCGACGGCTTCTTCGACAACAGCGAGCTCGATGCCTTCATCATCGCCAACAACCTCAACGCCTCCGACGTCTACACCACGGACATCAACGGCGACGGTTTCCCGGACTATTTCGAGGAAATCGACAACAGCGAGGGCCGGGCCGATATCTCGATCATGAACATCATCGGCTTCGACGCGTCGGCTCTCGGCAACCACGAGTTCGACGTGGGATCGGACGCTCTTGAGAACATCATCAACTACGACTCCGAGGAAGGAAATTCGCTTTCCGGCGTCGGCGTATCCTCCATCGTCGATGAGTTCGGTGGCAACGCCCTCAACTTCCTGCAGGAAGTCGACTGGCCGGGCGCGCTGTTCCCCTATCTCTCGGCCAATCTGGATTTCTCGGGCGACGGCGACCTTGGCAGCCTGTTCACCAGCGACATTCTGCCAAACACCGACTTCATCAGCGATCTGCTGAGCGCCCGCGAACCGCTTCCGGGCTCGGAGGGCGACTTCCCGCAAGTGTTCGAGACGGCCGGTGATGTGCCGGACTCCAATGACGACAAGATCGCCCCGGCCACCATCATCGAGCAGGGCGGCGAGTTCATCGGCGTGGTCGGCGCGACCACACAGTTGCTGGAAAGCCTGTCCTCGCCGACCGGCACGACCGTTGTCGGCGGACCTTTCGCCGACAACGACATGGCGCAGCTCGCCTCGGTGCTCCAGCCGATCATCGACGATCTGATCGCCGGCGATCCGGGCAGCGGACGCGAACCGGTCAACAAGATCATCCTGACCTCGCACCTTCAGCAGATTGCCCTGGAAACCGAACTTGCAGGACTGCTCAAGGGTGTCGACATCATCATCGCCGCGGGCTCGGACACGATCCTCGCGGACGGCACGGACCGGCTGCGGCCGGGCGACGTCGCGGCGGATGGTTATCCCGTACAGACGACCGATGCCAATAACGATCCGGTTCTCATCGTCTCGACCAACGGCGAATACTCCTATGTGGGCCGTCTGGTCGTCGAGTTCGATGCCGACGGCAAGATCATCCTCGACAGCCTGGATGAGAACATCAACGGGCCGTATGTCACCGACGATCAGGGCGTGCTCGACGTGACCGGCGAGACGGACATCGATACGGCCCTTGCCAACAGCAAGAAGGCGACGGACGTCTCCAAGATCACCGATGCGGTTCAGGACGTGGTCATCGCGACGGACAGCAACGTGTTCGGCGAAACGGACGTTTTCATCGACGGTGTGCGCGGCAGCGTTCGCACCGAAGAGACGAACATGGGCAACCTGACCGCCGATGCCAATCTGGCTGCGGCTCAATCGGTCGACGATACGGTACTCGTGTCGATCAAGAACGGCGGTGGCATTCGCGCCCCGATCGGCGAGGTCGACTCAAGCGGTAACGAGCTGCCGCCGCAGGAGAATCCGCTGTCCGGCAAGGAGACCGGCGAGATTTCGCAACTCGATATCGAGAATACGCTGCGCTTCAACAATGCGCTCACCCTGATCACGCTCACACCTGAGCAGCTTCTGCAGGTTCTGGAGCACGCGGTCTCGGCCACGGCGCCGGGAGCGACCCCGGGTCAGTTCGCACAGGTCGGCGGGATCAATTTCTCATTCGATCCCAATGCGCCCGCGGGAAGCCGGATCGAGAGCGCAGCCATCGTCGATGAATCCGGTAACAAGCTGGCAATCGTTCAGGATGGCAGCGTTGTCGACGCAGCGCCGTCGGCGATCCGTATCGTCACGCTGAACTTCCTCGCCGACGGCGGTGACGGGTATCCGTTCGACGATTTCGTTGCCGCGGACCCGACATTCGCCAATCGCGTGGATATGAATACGCTGGACCCGACGACAATCCCCGGTGCCCTTGACGGCAATGCGGACTTTGCCGGCTTCGGAACGGAGCAGGACGCTCTCGCGGAATTCCTGGTCGAGAACCATCCCGTTGCCGATGGAAGCCCCGACGGTCCGAGTGACTTCAATGCGGCTGAGACCGAGCCGGAGTTCGATGAGCGCATCCAGAACCTCGGTGCACGGGCCGATACCGTGCTCGACGGTGCGACGTTCCCGGGCGCGCAACTTGTCATCAACGAGATCCGGATCGATCAGCCAGGCACGGACAATGACGAGTATTTCGAGTTGTTCGGCGAAGCCAACCTGTCGCTCGACGGCTACACCTATGTCGTCATCGGTGACGGTCCGGGCGGCAGCGGCGTTGTCGAGGCCGCCATCGATCTCACCGGGCAGTCGCTCGATGCCAACGGCTACTTCGTCGCGGCGGAGGGCTCGTTCTCCCTCGGCACGGCAGACCTGACGACGGTTCTCGACTTCGAGAATTCCGATAACGTCACACATCTGCTGGTTCGGGACTTCACCGGTGCCGTCGGCGACGATCTCGACACCAACGACGACGGGACGCCGGAGACGGCGCCTTGGTCGGAGGTCGTGGACTCGGTGGCCCTGGTCGAGGATCCCGACCAGGATCCCGGAGCCGACGATCTGGTCTATTCCGACACGGTCGTCGGACCGGACGGCCAGTTCGTCCCGGGTCACGTGTTCCGTTCGCCGGACAGTGGCGAGTGGCAGATCGGCGAGTTCGACGACGGCGTTACCGATACACCGGGTGCCGCCAATCCGGAGCCACTCGATCTCGCGATCTTCGACATTCAGGGCGCCGGGCATCGCTCGCCTCATGAGGGCGCGCTGGTGCGCACGTCCGGCATCGTGACGGCCATCGCAGCCACCGGGTTCTATCTGCAGGACCCGACCGGCGACGGCGATATCGCCACCTCGGACGGCATCTTCATCCTTGGCGACATAACCGGTCTTGCGGTTGGCGATGCGGTCGAAGTGCAGGGCACTGTCGAGGAACAGCAGTTCGGCTCGAACCTGTCGCTCACCCGCATCGACGCCAGCAGCACCAACGTCACCTCTTCCGGCAACACGTTGCCCGACACGGTTGTGCTCGGTGTCGACCGGATCCAGCCGAACGACAATATCGATGACGACGGGCTGGCCAGCTTCGATCCGGAAACCGATGCCATCGACTTCCTCGAGAGCCTTGAGGGCATGCGTGTCGAAGTCAACGATCCGCTGGTGGTCGCCGGCACAAGCCGCTTCGACGAGGTCGCGCTCGTTGCCAACCGCGGCAGCGAGTCCGGACCGGGCATCCTCAACGAGGTGGTGTCGGACGGCGACTTCAATCCGGAGATCCTGCTCACCGACGACGTGCTGGTGACGGAGCCGAATGCGACGACGGGCGACACGTTCGCGGAGAACCCGGTCGGCGTGCTCGACTACACCTTCGGCGCGTACAAGCTGCAGCTCACCGAGACCCCGACCGTCGTTTCGGGCGGGCGGGTTCAGGAGATGACGTCGCTTGCGGGCGATGACGAGCACCTGACCATCGCCACCTACAACGCCTTCAACCTCGATCCGGGCGACGGCGATCCCGGCGGCGCGGCGGACCGTCTCGACGCGTTGGCCGAGAGCATCGTCAACGCGCTGGGCTCTCCCGATATCATTTCGCTTCAGGAGATTCAGGATAGCTCCGGCACGACCGACGATGGCGTGACCAGCGCGACCCTGACGCTGCAGGAGTTGGCTCAGGCCATCTTCCTGGCCGGCGGTCCGTTCTACTCCTTTGCCTCGATCGACCCGGTCGACGGCGCGGACGGCGGTCAGCCCGGCGCCAACATTCAGAACGCGTTCCTCTACAATGCGGACCGGGTGTCGCTCGATTTCTCGACCCTGACGCGGATCGAGGACGATGCGTTCGAAGAGAACGGTGACGGGACCCCGGCCGAGGCAGCCTATGAAGGCACGCGCAAGCCGCTGGTTGGCGAGTTCACCTTCCTGCCGACCGGGGAATCGGTCACGGTGGTCGGCAACCACCTCAAATCCAAGAGCCAGGACGACGGGCTGTTCGGCGAAAACCAGCCGCCGGTCCAGAACACTCTGGATCAGCGGGTGGATCAGGCAAGCGTGATCAATGATTTCGTTGCCGGAATCATTGCCGGCGATCCGGACGCCAACGTGATCGTGCTCGGAGACATGAACGACTTCCAGTTCTCCGACACGCTGGACGCCATGAAGAACGGCAATGGCGGTGACGCCGAACTGGTCAATCTGATCGACACGCTGCCGACCGAGGATCAGTACACCTTCATCTTCAACGGCAATTCCCAGGTGCTCGATCATATTCTGGTCAGCGACAACCTCGCCGCGGATGCGGAAGTCGACATCGTCCACACCAATCTGGATTACGGCTTCCCGTCCGACAATCCGAGCGATCACGACCCGATCGTGGCGCGGATCGATCTGTCGGACGACATGATGACGACCTGACCGGCGGTTCAGGAGCCGGGTCGCGCCTTACCGGTTGCGCCCGGCGCTCCCCCCGACGCTTGGGGAAAGCGGCGTAAAAGCCGCTTTCCCTGAGCGCGTTTTGAGAACAAGTGAATTTTCGATCCGAGACATGCAAAATCCGACTGAAAAATCCGCACTGAAGACGGCAATGGGTTCGGCGCGCCGGCTCTTCGTGATCATCGGCGCGTTCAGTTTCTTCATCAACATTCTGATGCTCGTCGGCCCGCTCTACATGCTGCAGATTTACGACCGCGTGCTCGCCTCGCGCAGCTACGACACGCTGGTCGCGCTGACCGTTCTCGCCGTTGGGCTGATTGCGACGAGTGCGCTTCTGGAGCTCGTGCGCAGCCGTATCCTGACGCGGCTCGGTTCGCGGTTCGATGAAGACCTGAAAGAGAGCGTCTTCTCGGCCATGTTTGACCACCAGTTGCGCGGGCGGACGGCGGAAGGCAGCCAGTTTCTGCGTGACACGGATGCCGTGCGCGGGTTCCTGACGGGGCCCGGACTGGTCGCGTTCTTCGACGCGCCGTGGACGCCCGTGTTCATTGCCGTCATCTTCCTGTTCCACCCGCTGCTTGGTGCGGTCGCGCTCGGCGGCGCGATCCTCTTGTTCGGCCTTGCCGTCCTTTCCGAGTTCATCACCCGCAATCCCCTCAAGAGCTCCGCGGCGAGGGGGCTGGAGGCGTACGAGTTCGCAAGCTCCTCGCTTCGCAACGCGGAAGCGGTTCATGCCATGGGAATGATCCCGCAGGTCCGCAGCCGCTGGCAGGATCTGCACGAAAAGGGACTGGCGCTGCAAAACAGGGCCACGGACCGTGCCGGGGCACTGACGGCGATCGCCAAGTTCATCCGCCCGTGCCTGCAGATCGGCATGCTCGGCTTCGGCGCCTACCTCGTCATTCAGGAGGCGATCACCCCGGGTGTGATGATCGCCGCGTCCATCATCATGGGACGTGCACTTGCGCCGGTGGAGGCGGCGATCAACAACTGGCGCCAGTTCATCAGCGCCCGTGGCGCCTATTCCCGGCTGCAGCAACTGCTGGACGCCAATCCGTCGCGGTCTGACCAGTTGCCGTTGCCGCAGCCCGAGGGCCATCTCAAGGTCGAGAACGTGACCGCCATGCCGCCACGGGGCGGCAAGCCTATCCTGCAAGGCGTCAGTTTCGATCTGTCTCCGGGGCAGATGCTGGGCGTGATCGGTCCGAGTGCTGCTGGCAAGTCGACGCTGGCGCGGCTCCTCGTCGGCGTCTGGCCGCGTGCCGCGGGTCATGTGCGTCTCGACGGCGGTGAACTCGCGAACTGGCCGCCGGAGCAGCTCGGAATGAACATCGGATACCTGCCGCAGGACGTGGAACTTCTGTCCGGAACGGTGGCCGAGAACATTGCCAGAATGCACCAGCCGGACTCAGAGAAAGTCATCGCCGCCGCGCGGCTGTGCGACGCGCACGAGTTGATCCTGCGGCTGCCGGACGGGTACGAGACGCATATCGGCGAGGGCGGCTGTGTGCTTTCCGGCGGCCAGCGCCAGCGCATCGCGCTCGCCCGCGCGCTTTACGGAGGCCCGTGTCTTGTGGTCCTCGACGAGCCGAACGCCAACCTGGACAGCGACGGAGAGGCCGCGCTGCAAAAAACGCTGACGCGCCTGAAGTCGCGGAACAGGACCGTCGTCGTCGTGTCGCACCGACCGGCCATTCTGACAGCGGTGGATCTGGTTCTCGTCCTGCGCGGCGGACAGCTCGAAACCTTCGGTCCGCGCGATGAAGTGCTGCCGCGGCTCATGAGCGGCGTGCGCTCGATCCCGAATTCGGCCGAAGAACAGAAGGAGCGCCCGCGTGTCAGAAGCCGCAAGTAACGGTCCGCAGCCGGAGAAAGGCGTGCCGGTCGTCACCCGCGTCTGGCCATGGGTGCTCGCGGGCCTCGGCGCCATCGCACTGGCGTTTGGCGGGGTCGGGGGCTGGGGCGCCACCGTCCCGTTGGCGAGCGCGATCATCGCGACGGGTCAGGTGACGGTCGACACCAACCGCAAACAGGTTCAGCACCTGGAAGGCGGTATCGTTGATAGGCTGAACGTGCGCGACGGCGATTACGTCAAGGCCGGCGCCGTCCTCATCCGCCTCGATGACACCCGCGCCAAGGCATCCCTGTCGATTGCAGCCTCCGCCTATCGTGAGGAGCTGGCCAAGGAAGCACGCTACATCGCGGAGCGGGACCGGAACGAGAGCATCGGCTGGCCCGGGCTCATTCAGGAGCAGGCGGATGACCCCGCGGTTGCGGGCCTGATCAAAAGCCAGCAGGCGATTTTCGAGTCGCGCCGCGAGACGCTGCGAGGCGAAACCGAGATCCTCGAAGAACGCATCCGGCAGCTCGAACAGGAGATCGACGGGCTGACGGCGCAGAAGAGCGCGAGCCGCAAGCAGATCAACTTAATAGAGGAAGAGCTCGCCTCGCTGTTTGAGCTTCTCAGGAAGGGCCAGACGACACGGCCGCGTATTCTCGCGTTGCAACGCGAGGCGGCGCGGCTGGAAGGTGAGAACGGCGAGTTCACCGCCAACATTGCCAAGGCGCGCAAGGCGATCGGCGAAACCAAACTCGAGATCATCCAGAAGCAAAAGGCATTCCGCAACGAGGTGGTGGCCACCCTGCGCGAGGTGCAGGCGAAGATCCATGACCTGCGCGAACGCCATATCGCGGCACAGGACATACTCCAGCGCATCGACATCAGGGCCCCCGTTTCGGGCAAGGTCGTCGGCCTCTCCGTGCACGCGGAGGACGCGGTGATCAAGGGCGGCGAGACGATCCTTGAACTCGTGCCGAGCGGCGACCGGCTTCTGTTCGAGGTGCAGGTCCAGCCCCAGGACGTCGACAATGTGGTCATCGGTCAGGAGGCCGAGGTACGCATCCTTGCGTTCCAGCAGCGCACCACACCGACGCTCACGGGCGTCGTCAGCTATGTATCGGCGGATGCGCTGACAAATCCACAGGACGGCGCAACGTTCTACGTTGCCCGCATCCGGGTGCCGGAATCGGAACTACAGCGTCTCGACGGGCAGGACCTACAGCCGGGCATGCCCGCGGAAGTCCTGATCCGTACGGGCGAGCGGACCGCGCTCGCCTACATGATGCAACCCATTATCGACAGCATGAACCGTGCGTGGCGCGAGGAGTAGGAGTGAGGAGGACCCCCATGGCAAAGAAGACGCAAAAACCGAACGGCAGCGGCAAGCCGAAGGCGAAGAAGGTGAAAAAGGTCGAGAATGTCGACAATGGCGATATCGCCAACCGCAACATACTCGAAGCCAGGCTCAAGGCTGCCGTCTTCGGCGAAATCATGAGCGTCATGCTCCAGTCGCCGCGCCACAGCAAGGTGACGCTGGGCACGCTGGCGCGGCAGATGGTTCCGGCCTTCATGTCCGACCAGTATGTGCTGGCGCGGGCGCAGGCCGACAATGTGGAGCTGCCGCCCACGCCCGTCGGCGTCGCCTTCTGGGCGAGCGTGTCCGATGCGGTGGATCAGCGGCTGACCGTGGATCTCGACACGCCGATCGAGATCAAGCCGGACGAATGGAAGAGCGGCGATATCATCTGGCTGCTGGACATTGTCGCCGCCCCGCAGGTGAGCTCGGCACTGGTGAAGAGCATCCGTGAGAAGGTCGGTCCGGACAAGACGATCAAGGTGCGTGCGGCGGACGCGGACGGACAGGCTGCGGTCAACACCCTCGACTGACGACTTCTGGACAGGCGCCGCATCACCGGGCGGTCGACTGCATTTGCCTGCCTGAGCCGGACGGTCTGCCTTGCCAGGAGACCTATATCGGGCCCGTAATCGTGCGTGTCCGCGATCTTTTGTGTCAGATGGTCCGCCCATCATCTGCCTGGCCTGACGGGCAAGTGCTACATCATCGTCTTGCGAGGATGCGTCGCGCCCGGCGTACGATGGAGTCATTGACCATCTTGCCGTCGAGACGGACGCCGGCCCGGATCTCAGCCTATTCCGTGATACCCGCCGTCGCCGCCTCGGGCCCTTCCGAAAAACTCCCGTTTGGGGCCGAAATGCTCCCGGATTGAGGCGAATGAGGGCAGCCCACCCATCGATAAAAAAGCAACAAAAACACAAAGGCCGATCCTGAACGCTGTGTCGCGGGCGGATCGGCGGGGGCGTCAGCAATGACAGCAGCACTCATACTCGTGATCTTGACCGCCACATCGGCGGGCGGTGTGTCGGCTGCGTTCGTCAACGGTCTCGATGCGGCGGGCTGCAAGGAAACCGGCGAGAACGTGCGCGCAATTCTGGAATCGGGGGATATCAAGATTCTGGAGCTTGGCTGCTTCCGGGGAACCGCCACGTTCGAGAAATTCGTGCACGGCACCCCTCCGGACGCGCCGCGCCACTCTTACCGGATCACGCTCAAAGACGACAACGTTACCGTTGAACCGGTGAAAGACGTGGCGTCCTGCAAGGCGGCACCGGCACCGAAAGCCGACCGGAAAAACGCTCAGGAACACTGTGTGACGTCGACCCAGAAAATGCTGCGCAAGTCGGCGCGGTTGCGCGGATGAGCCGGTCTCGGCGCTGCGCAAGGCAAATCAAAAAAACGATTGGGGATTCAGGGGGAAAAGTAATGTACAAAGATCTGGACCTCGCACGACGTCCCGGTACGAGACGCAACTACAGAGTACTGGGCGTATCCGCCATCGCGATCTGCGCCGCATCGTTCGCATTGACCGCGTTCCATCGCAGTGCGCATGCGCAACCTATCGAGCTCGACGAACTCACCATCATCGGGACGCGCACCGAGGTCACGGTTCAGGACAACCCGCGTTCCGTGAGCGTCGTCGACCAGCAGCAGCTTGAGCGGCAGGCGCCCCTCAGTGTCGGCGAAGCGATCCGGGATGTGCCCGGGGTCGAGTTGGTCGACAGTTCGGTGCCGGGCATGAAGCGGCTCCGCATACGCGGTGAGTCCTCGCGCCGGGTCACCATCCTCCTGGACGGGCAGGAAATCACCGACCACTCCACCTACGGTACCCCGATCCTCATCAACCCGGCCGCGATAGAACGCATCGATGTTCTGCGCGGTCCTGCCTCGGTTCTCTATGGCGCCAAGGCAATCGGCGGCGTTGTCAACATCGTCACCAAGAAGGGCGTTCCGGGCAAAGCTGTCGAGGTCGAGGTCGGCGGAACGTATTACTCCGGCACGTCCGGGTGGCAGGGCTGGACAAGCGCCGGCGGAACCTTGGGCAATTTCGATTATCGCGTGACCGGCGGGATTGCCGAACATGACGACCAGAAAACACCCAAGGGGGAGTTCACCAGCACCGGTCGCCTCGAAACCACGGCCTGGGATACGGACGATATCTCGGCTCACCTCGGCTACACGTTCGGTGTGGAGGGCAACCATTATCTAGCTGTGAAGGCTCAACAGTACCGGCTTGACACTGAAACCTGGAAGGATCCGGAAACGATCACCGGACGCCCGCCCAATATCGAAGGCGTCACCGACTTCACGATCGACCTGCCGCAGCGGGACCTGAAGAAGATCGGTGTCTACTACGACGCGGAAGACCTCGGCGGCCCGGTCGCCAAGGTGCATGTCGATGCCTACTACCAGACGATCGACAGGCTGTTTGAAAACAATGTCGAGACGTTCACGCCGGCGTCTTTCGTTCCCTTTCCACCGCCCTTCGGGACCGTAATCCCCGCTTCGTCCACCGACGTTCAGTCCACGTCCGATGACACCATCACCAATTACGGGGCGACCGCCCAGATCGACCTGGAGGCATTCAGGAACCACTACACGATTGTCGGAGTCCAGTACCTTGCCGACGTGCTGGAAACGGACAAGACCTCGACCGTGAACGTGGTGCCGCCGCCGCCATTCGCACCGCCGGGGCAGTTTCCGCTCGAGAACTCGAGCTTTCAGGAAGCGCGTATCGATACCTTCTCCCTGTTCGCGCAGGATGACTGGGAGATCGTGCCGGATTTGAACCTGATCACCGGTGTGCGCTACAACCACATCGAGACAAAGCTGGAAGAGTCGCGAAGCACACAGGCCGCGTTGACCCCGGGGTCGGAGACGCAGCTCGAAACATCAACGAGTGTTGCCCTGACTTACTCCGGCTTCGAGAACACCACGCTGCGTGCGCTCTATTCTTCCGGTTACATCAATCCGACGCTTCTGCAGAGCTTCGGGCGGACTTCCGCCGGTGGTCAGACGGTGTTCGGTAATCCGGATCTGGAGCTGGAGACGGCCAACAACTACGAACTCGGCCTGCGCTTTGATGGGGACCACCTTGCCGTCGACGTGGTCGGCTACTACACGAAGTCGAAGGATTACATCACCACGGTTGAGTGCGCAGCATCGGGCGTGACTTGTCCTCAAATTGCAGGACGCAGCGCTCCGAACAGGGTCTACGTGAATGTCGACGAGGCGACCACTTGGGGCGTTGAACTGCTCACGCAGTACACGATCCCCGGCACGCGTGTGACACCATATGCCACCGGGGCATACACGCGCCGCCGTCTCGATTTCGAGGACTTCTCGACATACAACACGAACGTGCCACGGCTGTCCGGCCGTTTCGGGCTGCGCGTCGAACGTGACATTCGCGGGATCAACGCCTGGGCCGATCTGTTTGCCCGTGCCTCGACGGACGTGAAGGAGACACTTCCCGATGATGGTGGCCGGGAGACCAATGAGGTCGACGGCTGGGCAACCCTGAACCTGGCTTTCGGCGGAACCTATGGCGAGAACGACAAGTATCGCCTTGTGGTCGAGCTCAATAATCTCACCGACGAAGAGTACCGGCCGTTGACCGACGCATTGCCCGGCGTTGGGCGGAGCGTTGCGGTGACGGCGGCGGTCAAGTTCTGACGGTGTGCGGGGCGCAAGCCGGAACGGCTTCTTGACTGGAGTGGATTAGCCCAGCGCCTGGCTGGCCAGCGCGAAGACGTGCGGTGCTGCCGGCGTATTGTCCGATGTAACTCCACGCGCCATCGTAACAACGCTGTCATGCTTCAGGAGGCCCCGCGAGGCGAGCCAGTCGGAGAGCCCGTTTGACGATGGCGAATCCACCCTGACGAAGCCATCGCCGCACCTTGCAATCCAGGCGCCGATGAGCGTGCGGGCGACCTGATCATTCAGAGCCACGACCGGCCCGATGACGTGACCGAACCCGAAACGCCGACATAAGGCATAGCCATCGATACGGTCGCCTTTGCCCGAGATCAGGCCTTCGCCGTCGGCAAGGATACGGCGAAGCAGCCTATCGCGCTGCCAGCCGGTTGCCCGGTTATCGAGGCTTATCACGTCTGCGACGTGGTTTTCATTCAGGTCCCGGATGCAGGCACCATCAAGCACCTCATCGCTGCCGTCGCGGGTCGGAACGCCCTGATGCTGGCAGACGACGCCGACTTCCCGAAAACCCGTCTTGGTGTAGAGCGGCAGACCTTCTGAGGTGGCATTCAGAAAGATTGCCCTTGGGCCGATCTCGGCGAGCGCGGCCTCCATCAACTGCCGTCCGTGACCTCGTCCCTGCCGGTCCGCAGAAACGATGATCAAGCCCAGGGTCGCGTCGCTTTCACCGTACGGCCACCACATAATGGTTCCGAAAACGTCACCGTCATCGAGTGCGACGAGCCCATGGCCCAGATCGAGCGCCATGGCCCAATCCTCGATCCGATGCGGCCAGTCCATGGAGGCCGACAGCTTTTGTGCCTCGGCGAGATGGCCGGGCTCCATCCGGCATATCGTTGTCGGCATTGCGTCAGTCGTACCGATCTCAAAGCACGACGTCGAAACCTTCGAAGTTCGGGTGACCCTGGTAGAGACCTTTGGTGTTGCCGGCGTCGCGATGCGCGGCGCGGAAGTGCTCCGACCGCGTCCAGTCCTCGAATGCCTGCCGCGAGGCCCAGATCGTGTGCGACGAATAAAGCGTATGGTCGTCCGCTTCCGGTCCGCGTAGAAGACGAAACTCGACGAAACCGTCGACCTGCTCGAGGCGGGAGTCGCGCGACCTCCACACTTCCTCGAAGTCTTCTTCACGCCCTTTGGTAACGTGGAACCTGTTCATGGCGATAAACATGCGCAAACCTCTTAATCTGTGTCGTGAATCTTCGGTGTGGTCTGATCTCTGCCGGGTGCAAATCGGGATTGGCCGCACGTGCGCCCCGACCGTTGTTCAATTGACGGACTGTGGTTTTGACCACCATCTGTCAGCGTAGGAAGGATACACCCCCGGCACTTTTTTGGGATGGGCAAACTTGTCCCAGTGCGCGATCCAGACTTCGTCGCTTCTCCAGAGTGGCACGGCATATCTTTGCCACCGCAAGGTCCTGTCAAACAGGTTAGCGGCGGTCTGCAGAGCCTCTCGGTCTCTTGCGTTCAGCATTGCGGTTATGGCCGTGTCGAGCACCGGGTCCTTTGAGCCGGCAAGAGCGTAAGTTCCCGGCCTGTCGGCAAGCGCGCTGCCCCACAAAAGACGTTCGGCGTTGCCGGGAACCAGCTTCGGGGTCAGGGTGAGGTCGGCAAGGTCGAAGTCGTGATCGAGGAGCTTCCGGACGGCCGCCGTGGGTTCGAGCAGGGGGTAGGTGAGTTTGATGCCGAGACGCTCCAGATTGCGGGCGAATGATCCCAGGACACGCGTAAGCGACGGATTGTTGAATGTCACGTTTATGGCAACTTGCTTGCCCGTTGCGGGATCGATGCGCTTGCCGTCGACAACCCGGAAGCCCGCTTCGTTCAACAGGGCGTCCGCGCGCCGGAACGCAGCGCGATCGGATGTCAAGCCGTCGCGGACGCCTGGTCCGGGCCGCTCGACCGCTTCTTCAGGAAGGCCCGCCGACTTGCCATCCAGCAGTACCTTTTCGGCATGGGTGATCGGACCGTTTGCCGCCAGCGTCGTATCGCCGAAGAAGCTCTCGACCGGCTTGTAGCTGCCGGCAAAGAGCACACGGTTGGTCCATTCAAAATTGTAGGCGAGCGTCACCGCCTCACGAACCCGACGGTCCTGGAACGGGGAGCGCCGGAGGTTAAAGACCAGGGTGGCCATGGTCCCCGGAGTGGCGAGTGTAAATGTGCGGCGGACGATGCCGATACCGTTTCTTTTGACGTTCTTGTAGGCATTGGCCCACTGGGCGGCGTCGCGTTCGCGCCATACGTCGAACTCGCCCGCAGTAAAGGCCTCGCGCGCGATCGTCTTGTCCCGGTAGTACTCCACGCGAACGAGATCGAAATTGTATCGACCGGTGTTTACGGCATGGGATTTCGCCCAATAGTCGGGCACACGCTCCAGCACGAGCGAGCGGCCCGCTATCACGCTGGCGGCGCGGTATGGGCCGCTTCCGAGCGGCAGGTCGAGCGACCTGCCTTCCGCGTCGCGGCTTTTCCAGAAATGCGCCGGATGAATCGGCAGTGTGCCGACAATGCGGACGAACTCCCGGTCTCCAGGCCTTTTCGACCGAAAGAGGACGGTATCCGGCGTCTCTTTTTCCACCGTGAACAGACGCAGGACCTGCCGATAGTAAGGTGCACCCTGTTTGGCAAGCGTCTCAAAGGTGAAGACGACATCGTCAGCCGTGACCGGGCGTCCGTCATGCCATTTCGCGTCCGGCCGAAGCTTGAAGCGGGCCCAGCTCAAGTCGTCGGCGGCATCCACCGTTTCCGCTAGC
Source organism: Hyphomicrobiales bacterium (assembly GCA_028280515.1). Lineage (GTDB taxonomy): Bacteria > Pseudomonadota > Alphaproteobacteria > Rhizobiales > Methyloligellaceae > UBA2767. The sequence goes on along the minus strand of JANQLP010000120.1, from coordinate 47,144 downwards.
AATCCGTAGAAGCCCGCCGGCTCATCCGCACTCGCGACGATGAGCGTGTCATAGATGTAACCGCGCATGTCCGCCGGTGTGTTGCCCGGATAACGCAGCGTGTTCAACGAGTCGAATGTGCCCACGCGCCCGATCCGGATTTCGCCGCCCTTCGGAGCCGATGGATTCACGTAGTCGAAATGCGAGAAATCCGGAGGGTACTTCAGGTCATGAATCGGCGAGTAACCATGGGCCGGAGCGGCGGACGCCGTCCGGAGCGGCATTGTTGCCGCAAACGCAAGGGCGGCAACCAGGGCAAACGACAGAGTGAGACGAGCCAATCGCCCCATTTTACTTCTCCAGATCTGTTGAAAACTCAAGGGATGGTAGGGCCAACGGCGAGCGCGAAATAATGCAAAGTGACCAGCATCATTGATGAATGCGGTGCAAAAACACGTGCTGTTGCGCGATACCGGTTCATGCATCCGGATCGAAGAATTGTTGAGCAAAATGCAATGACTGCATTCCAAACATTGCACTGGAGAACAGTGTCGGGCTCTGGCTTAGTTACGTGGGATAGCTGCCGCACGCGCGGCGGTTTACGGGGTTGTGTTGGACTGCTGCGATGTGCCGGGCCTGCTCAGAGCTTGCCAGTGACGGAAAACCGCTCGCCACAAGGCGTAAGAAGCTGTGGGAGATTGAGGAGTGCTATCACTGCGCGATTCTCGGAACCTGTCTCAGCATGCGGGATCTCGAGAAGATCAGGCCCAAAACGAAAATCCGTTTCAGGCCGGATGCGAGCGATTACGTCATCCACGGAACGTTCGTGGCATGCGTCAAGGCGCACGCCGACGTGGCGCGTGTGCTGCATCGCGCACTCGATAAGAAGTATCGGGCTGCCATCGGCGAGTTGAAAAAGGTCACATGCCGCAATGAATTGCGGACGTACTGGCAGGAGAACCTGAAGCGCGGCAACGTTCCGTCTGCCTTCTGGGCCGTCATGTCCCATCCGGTGACGGATGCGAAGCTTTCACAGGAAGCCTTCGGCGACGTTCACATGCTGTCCCATATGGTCGGCGCGGCCAACCGTGAAGCCCTGCAGCGTCTTGATCAGCTCGAAGAACAATCGCGCGCGGCTGCGGTGGCCCTTGAAGAACAGCGCCTCAACAGCCGCCGGCTCCTCGATGAGCGCAACGCCATCATTGCCGAACTCCGGTCTGAACTGGAACCGCAGTCCAAGCTGAAAGGCCGGATCGTGGCGATGGAGGCGCAGATTGCGCAGTTTGAAAACGAAGACGCCTATCGCAGTCTTCGCGCCGAGCTGGAAGGCCAGCGGTTGGAGATCGACGAAAAGAACCTCGCCCTGGAACGCGCGGACAAACAGATCGCAGGGCAGAAGGTGAAAGTCCGGCAGCAAGAGGCGGAGATTTGCGCACTGCGGCGGGCGTTGGATGAATCCCGTGCTAGGGTCGACAGGGTCGAGCGCTTCCTCGAGAGCGCCTTGTTCCGCTCCTTCGAAGGCGCCCTGTTTCCGGCGAGGCGGAAGACCGTTGGCGAAAGTGAGGCAGCGGGTGAGGCGCTGGATCTCGATGGCGCGACGATCATCTACATTGGCGGCCACAAGTCGCAGGTTCGATACATCAGGACATTTGTCGAATCCGCGAACGGGGAGTTCATTCATCATGATGGCGGGCTGGAGGAAAGCGGCGCGCGGCTCAGCCAGGTCCTGGGCCGGGGCGACTTTGTGATGTGCCCCGTGGATTGCATCAGCCACAATGCCTGCCTGCGCGCCAAGAAGTTCTGCAAGCATGCCGGCAAGAATTTTGTGCCGCTACGCGGTACGGGCCTGTCGTGTTTCGTCACCTCGCTTCACGAGGCGGTTTCCGGCGAACCGAAACACTGAACTGCTTGTGGCACGATTGAGCCCCGAACGGGTGCGGGCCTAAGCTCTTGCCGCCTTGTTACCCAGCAGTCGACCGCGCACCCATTCGTGGCATTCATCGCGGTCCATACTGCGGTGCCAGCCGATATAGGTCTGAACGCGAAGCAGAGGAAATGGTGGCTTGATCTCGGCCATGCCCAGCCGGTCTCCCAAGGCGCGAAAGGTCGATGCCGGTAGCGTTGCGAGACTGTCGGACTCCAGCGCCAGCAGCAATGCGGTCAAGACGGACGGAACGACCTGCAGCTTGTCAGCGGCGATGTTGTGGCTTTCGAGGTGCGCCAGGGCCGCTTTGGCGCCGTCCGCTTCCGGCGCAACCAGAATGTGTTCCAACGCGGAAAAGGCGGTCTTCCCGAGCCTGCGTCCCGCTTGCGGATGCGAGCCCGCGCAAACGGTGACGTAGTGGTCCCTTTTGAAGGGCTGCCAGACGAAATCGGCCACGTCTCCGCGCGGATTGTCTTGCGTCACCACGAACTGAACCTTGTTCTGCCTCAGGTCCTCCAGACTTTGCTCACCGTCAAAGGGTCGGCACTCGAGATCGATGCTCGGGGCTTCGCTGCGAATAGCGCGGCGCGTTTCGCCAAGGACTGACATCTCATAGGTCTGCGGACAGGCAAAAACGAAGGTCCGCTCCTGCAGTTCCGGCTCGAACGGAACGGTCGGACGGAGCAGCCCCTCAATGCCGGCGCAAAGGACGTGGACCGTGGGTGCGAGTTCGGTTGCCTTTGCCGTCGGGACGAGACGTTGTCCGGCGCGAACGAACAGGTCGTCCTGAAAGATTTCGCGCAGGTTCGCCAAGGCGTGGCTGACGGCCGACGGACTGCGGCCGAGCCGCTCGGCCGCCTTCGTGACGCTGGCGTCCACAAGCAGGGAGTCCAGCACCACCAGCAGGTTCGCGTCTATTTCTTTCAGATGCATGGATTGCAGCTATAGCATTAAAATTACTGCGTTTGTCCAAATAACTTTCTGATGTGACGGTATTTCGGTGTTGCGCGTCAATCCCGCCGATCCTCCGTGAGGCCCGGGTCCGGGCACCATGTTTCCATTGCGCAACATGCAACTATTCACCTGCAAACATTGCGCTTTTCAAAAATGCCCGTGGGCAGTAGCTCAAGAGGGGAGAGATTGAAATCGGGGCAGCCACGATGAAAGAGAAACGAAAGGTGTCAACGGACTCACGCTCGTGTCAGCGTTGTCCGGATCACGCCCGCGCAAACAGGGAACTGCCTCTGATCGAAGAATTCGGCTTCAACTCACAGGAAAAGGCCGTTCTCGATATCGTTCGTCATCTCAGCTGCGGCCTTGTTGTTTCGGAATATGACGGCACGGGGCGCGCGCAGGAGCGGGCAAACCTGGAGTGGACCAAGGAGGGAAGCGACCTGATTGTGCGCGGCCTGTCCTATTTCCTTACGCGGCTGCAAGCGATCCGGACTGTCGCATTCGAGTTCATCGTGGTCGATTGCCCATGGTGCAGGCAGCATATCTGCCAGAGCGAGCTGCAACTCATGCTTTTGCTGCGCGCGGGCCGGAGAAAAGACCCTTACCGCCTCGTCGAGGCGGCAAAGCTCGTTGCTGCGTCCGGAGAGCCGGGCGGCCTGATGGTTGCCGCGAGAACATTCGGCTGCGTATTAAAGGAGTGCGATCGGTTCGTCCTCGCAGCGCAGAACCCGACATTGCATTGATCGCTGCGCTGCGCGTCGCGCGTCATCGTGATGTCAGTGCTCCAGTGCTACGAGGTGATCCTTCGACACTTCACGAAACTCCAGCTTTTCGGGGACGTAACCAAGCGGCCTGGCGGCGCTCGGAATCTCATCCGCCATGAGTTCGCGCTTCTTGCGCTTGACGGTGGGATCGGCAACCGGAACCGCCGCCAGTAGCTTGCGGGTATACGAGTGCTGCGGATCTTCGAACACGGCCCGCCGCGGCCCGATCTCGACGATGCGGCCGAGATACATGACCGCAACACGGTGCGAGATACGTTCGACCACTGCCATGTCGTGCGAAATGAACAGATAGGAAAGTCCCAACTCGCTTTGCAGGTCCATCATCAGGTTGATGACCTGGGCCTGGATGGTCACGTCAAGAGCGGAAACGGCTTCGTCGGCGACGATCATGCGGGGCTGCACACCCAGCGCGCGGGCAATACAGAGGCGCTGGCGCTGACCTCCCGAGAACTCATGGGGAAACCGGTCATAGTGCTCCGCGCCCAGTCCGACCTTCCTGAGGAGGTCTACGACTCTGTCACGCACTTCCACCTTGGGCACAATGCCATGCACGCGCATGGGCTCGCCAATCGAGCTACCGGCGGTCATGCGCGGGTTCAGCGACGAGTAGGGATCCTGGAAGATCATTTGCATGGTTCGGCACATGGCCTTGCGACGATCGTTCTTGAGTCCGATCAGTTCCTCATTCTCGTACGTGATCGATCCGGCAACAGGCGTTTCGAGGCCAATCAACGTGCGGCCGGTGGTCGACTTTCCGCATCCGCTCTCTCCGACAAGGGCGAGTGTCTCACCACGGGCGAGATCGAAGGAGACATCTTCGACCGCATGGACCCGGGCGAGGGGACGGGAGAGGAATCCCCCGGTGATGTCGAAATAGGTGCTGAGCCCGTCGACTTTCAGCAGCGGCGTGCCGTTCGCCCTGGGCGTTGCGCGAGATGGTGCCTTCGCCGCTTTGTACCGTTTCGCTGGGCCTGTCTTGGCCGCCCCTGTCTTCTTTTGTCCGCGTGGTGTCTTTGCTCTGCTCATTCGTCGTCTCTCGGATGTCTCAGGGAACGGGTTTGGCTATGCAGTCGAGCGCGCGGCCTCGGAGAAGGTTCCGCGGACCTCCACATTCTTGAATTTCTCCGGCTTGTTCTTGCCTTTCATGCTGCCAAGGCGCGGTACCGCGTTGAGAAGCGCCCGGGTGTAGGGATGCTTCGGGCGCGTGAACACGTTCCTTGCCGTGCCTTCCTCGACTTTTTCGCCTTCGAGCATAACCGCGACCCTGTCGGCCACTTCGGCGACAACCCCCATGTCGTGCGTGATGAAGAGGACCGCCATGCCGATTTCTTCCTGAAGCGCCTTGATGAGGTCGAGGATTTGCGCCTGGATGGTCACATCGAGGGCCGTTGTCGGCTCGTCCGCAATCAGCAGACTCGGGCGGCACGCCAGCGCCATCGCGATCATCACACGTTGCCGCATGCCGCCGGACAGTTGATGCGGATATTGGTTGAACCGTTTTTCGGTTTCCGGAATGCGGACGAGTTCAAACAGCTCCATGGCCTGCTTGCGGGCCTCGCTTTCCGACCTGTCCTGGTGACGCTGGATCGTTTCCATCACCTGAAACCCGTTCTGAAGAACCGGGTTGAGCGACGTCATCGGTTCCTGGAAGATCATCGAGATGTCACGGCCGCGGATATCCTGCATCTGCGCAGGTGAGCAGGCCGGAATGTCATAGGTTTCGCCGCTGGATGCGTTCAATACAATCTCCCCCTCCGGCATATAGCCATGGGCGAATTCGTTGAGGCGCATCAGGGCCATGGCTGTGACGGACTTGCCTGAGCCGGACTCGCCGACGAGGGCAAGAGTCTCTCCCCGCTCGATGTGGAAGTCGATGCCGCGGACGGCTTTAACCACGCGGTCCCGTTCCAGAGGGAAGTGGACGTGCAGGTTTCTGACCTCGACCAGGTTCTTTGCTTTCATGTGCTTTCGCTGTCAGTTGATTTGCCGATGCCCGACAGAACGCGGGCGATCAGGAATGGCTCCGTTCACAAGTCTTAGACGCGGAAATGGCGGGCTGGACTGCCGTGACAGTCACGCTGCTTCCTCCCGACGGGCAGAATACCCGGAAGCTTTACATGCAGAAAATGAAATGGGTGAACGATAGTCTTTTGATATGATGCATTGTTTTTCGCGCCGCGACAGCTTCCCTTAGAGGCGCGGCACAGTGCTTTCGGCTTGGGAAAACGGGCGTGTCCGGCAAGGCACGCCGTCGTTTCCAACCGGCGTCTTCCGGACCCTCGAAAAGCGATAGAATCCGGCGAACGTGCTAGCGTTTGCTGCCCCCGGCGCCGACCTTCGGTCGGCGCGCCGCGCGCGGTTTTTCGGCGGCTTCAGATGAGTCTTCACGCTCGTTTTCTTTGTGTGTACGACGTGTCTTGCGTCGCCACTCAAGCAACCAGCGCCAGCGCTCAAGCCGTTCTTCCCGCAGCAGACTTGCGACACGCGTCCACATAACAGTTCAATCTGCCGCGGGAGACATCAACGCATGGCGTTAGCGTGCTTGTTCAGATCCGTGCAACGAAGCGGCTTGTTCTTCTGCGCGCCGATCGTCGGGCGCATCTTCAGATGTCCTTTCAAACCCTGATTCAGCGTTCTCGGCTTCTTCGAATATTTCCCACTCGAAAAACTCTGCCAGCGTGGATTGGCCGTTTCCGAGAAACTCCGAAAAAAACGATGTTGCGGCCTGACCGCTCAATGCTGTTCTGACGATGTCCATAGTTGTCCTCCATCGGTTATCGAGTCTGCAGGTCAGTGAACTGACCCGTTGTCGACACGCCATCGGTACCCCTCTGCCAGTGGGCGTGATGGATGGTGCCCCAATCAAAACCGCTCGCTCTGACCCGCCGGAACGCCCCTCAATGTGAGCGGCTTTGTGCAAGCTGTCGGACCCCTTTCTTTGCACGACACGCTGCTGTTCGAGCTGCTGTTGCGAGCGATTTGCAATTCAGCATCACCCGATCTCAAACAAGCTGTCAATTGAAGAGAGCAGTTTAGAACTATTAAAAGTCTAAATTATTCAATAGGTTAGAGAAATTCTAATTCTAAACTGGCGCGTGTGCCCAAGAGAGTTTTCGGAAAATCAATCGGTTACCGGCGTGCGGTCGGCCACAAGTTCTTGAGGTCCACACCTGCCGATGCCGTGCCGGCGGCCGCCGAATGTGACGAACTGCCACAGCGGGCGATGAGCGCGATGCCGGGAGTTGCCCACTCTGCGTGCCGTTGACTCGGGAGCCCTTATGTAGGCCGTGCGACGAAGCCCGCCTTGGGTGAGGGCAGGCTGTTGGCAGAAGTCGGGACACCTGTCCCAATGCCAGCACTGCGGTACTCGCACAATGTCCTCTGGCTCACACCGTTTCATCCTGCGTGAAAGGGAGCGTGGTCCCTGGGCCTGCGCCGATCGGCAATGAGGGCGGGAGCAATCTGCGTGACGCCAGGTGAGCCGGATCGCAACCGATCATGAAGGGCAATGGTCTGGATGCCGCGGCCTGTTACGCTACGCCGGACAGGGTGCGCCAGTTTGTCGCGCGAGCAAGTGCTGATCGCCAGATGAAGTCGGCCCCAATGGGGGAGTCTTCGCGTGCGCTTCACGACAACCTTCTGAAACTTCAGACCATTCGCTCCGTGGACGCCACAAATTAGAATTAGAATAAATATAAGGTGTTGAATTAATTACAAACTTTTGAGTTTAAAAGATGCCATAAGGCGTTGACATTAGCGCGATCGACGGGTCTCTAGCTGAAAAAACGGCAACGCATTTGCTGCATCGCCGAAAAGCGAATCTGAAACCGGGGCTTTTAACCCCGCTCATTGGAGGAGTACTGATAGAAATGCCGATGAAAGTCTCTCGTCTCGGAGCCGCCTTGCGCGCGGCCGTTTCACCTGGCGTTCTTGCCCGCGTTGGACTGATGGCGGTTATTGCCGGTCCGCTCTTCGCGGTCGGTCAGCCTGCACAGGCTGACGGCGAGCTCAACCTTTACTCGTCGCGTCACTACGACACCGACGAGAACCTCTACAAAGAGTTCACCAAGAAAACCGGAATCAAGATCAACCGCATCGAGGACAAGGCCAGCGCCCTGATGAAGCGCATCGAGGCCGAAGGCGCCAACAGCCCCGCCGATGTGCTGCTCACGGTCGACATCGGCCGTTTGTGGGCGGCCGAGCAGGGCGGCATGCTGCAACCGATCAAGTCCGATGCGCTGAACAAGGCCATTCCCGATCATTTGCGTGACCCGGACGGGAACTGGTACGGCTTTTCGAGCCGCGCCCGTGTCATCTTCTATGACAAGGACAAGGTAAAGAACCCGCCCAAGACCTATCAGGATCTTGCCGACCCGCGCTTCAAGGGCATGGTTTGCACTCGATCGAGCTCGAACATCTACATGCTGTCGCTGCTTGCCGGCCTGATCGAGCACCTGGGTGAGGACAAGGCCAAGGAGTGGGCCAAGGGCGTCTACGAGAACAGGGCCCGCGATCCGCAGGGCGGTGATACGGACCAGCTGCGCGGAATCGCGTCGGGTGAGTGCGCCATCGCGGTCTCCAACACCTACTACTTCGCCCGTGCGCTCAGAAAGGATGTGCGCGACCTGTCCGGAAAGACGGACAAGATCGGTATCGTGTTCCCGAACCAGGGGTCGTTTGGCGCCCATGTGAACATTTCGGGCGGTGGTGTCGCGAAGAACGCGCCCAACAAGGAAAACGCCGTCAAGTTCCTGGAGTATCTCGCCAGCAAGCCGGCGCAGACCTATTTTGCCGCCGGCAATGACGAGTACCCGGTCGTCAAGGGCGTGGCGAAGGCCGCGAGCGTCGGAAAGCTCGGTGAATTCAAGGCCGACACGCAGAACCTGGACAAGCTTGGCGTGAACCAGGCAAAAGCCCAGAAGATATACAATGAGGTTGGCTACAAGTAGCTGCCCTCTGCGGGTCGGGGACGGTAAACAATCGGTCCCTGACCGCCCAGCTCATTGCGGTTGCTGCGGGTGCTATTGCCCCGCAGCAATCGTTTCTGTTTCGGCGACCGTCCAATGTTGAGCCTTTGACACTCGCGAATCCTATCGACCGGACGGACTCATCTTCTCCAAACCGTCCCGCTGTGCCTGCGCGCACCGGGATCAACTGGCTCGGCGCTCTGGCGCTTTTGATCGCCGTTATCCTCATCGCACCGGTGGCCTGGGTCGCGTTTTCCATCTTCGCCGATGATCAGGGGACGCTCGCCCATCTGGCGAACACGGTCCTGCCCGGCTACGTGACCAACACCTTGGTGCTGATCGTCGGCGTCGGCGTCGGCGTCCTGATTGTCGGCACGGCCACGGCCTGGCTGGTGACCATGTGCGAGTTTCCGGGCCGGCGTTTCTTCGAATGGGCGCTGATCGTACCCTTGGCGATTCCCGCCTATATCCTGGCTTATGCCTATACCGACCTCATGTCCCATCCGGGATTCGTGCAGTCGACATTGCGCGACCTGACCGGCTGGGGGCCGCGCGATTACTGGTTCCCCAACATCCGGTCGTTGGGCGGCGCAATCGCGATGTTCATTTTCGTTCTTTACCCCTACGTCTATCTGCTGGCCCGCACCGCTTTTCTGGAACAGTCGACCTGCTATTCGGAGGTCAGCCGCACGCTTGGCCACACGGCTTTTCAGAGCTTCCGTAAGGTTTCCCTTCCTCTGGCGCGCCCGGCGATCGCGGGCGGCGTATTCCTCGCCCTGATGGAGACCCTGGCGGATTTCGGTACGGTTTCCCATTTCGGCGTCCACACTTTCACAACAGGCATCTATCAGGCGTGGCTCTCCATGGACGACCTTGTCGCCGCCGGGCAGCTCGCGACAATGCTGCTTACGTTCGTCCTCATCGCCGTCGTGATCGAGCGTGCCGAGCGGCGGTGCGCCAAGTTCCATCAAAGCCGGCGCATTCGTGATCTCTATTGCTATCGCCTTTCAGGCCCGCGCGCCTGGTGCGCGACGCTCGCCTGTCTTACGCCGGTCCTGCTTGGTTTCATCTTGCCCGTGGCAATCCTGCTCAACCTCAGCTTCGTGGATGGCCACAATCTCTTCACCGAGCGTTACGCCGTTCTTATCGGGAATTCGCTGAAGCTGGGCTTCTTCGCCGCGCTCGCAGCGGTTGCCCCGGCACTCGTGCTCGCCTATGCCGCGCGCATCGTTCCCGGTTCACTCAGCCGGGCCGCCGGGCGTCTTGCCAATCTCGGATATGCCGTGCCCGGGTCAGTCATTGCCGTCGGCATTCTGATGCCGCTGGCGACATTCGACAATGCCGTCGACGAATTCATGAAGGCCACCTTCGGTATCTCGACTGGCCTTCTGCTCACCGGCTCCCTGGCGGCGCTGATATTCGCCTACGTCGTGCGCTTCATGGCCGTGGCGCTGACGACGGTCGAAGCAAGCCTGACCAAGATTCCCGCGTCCATGGATGAGGCCTCACGCACTTTGGGCCAGAACCAGTTCGGAACCTTGCGGCGGATTCACTTGCCACTGTTGTCCGGCGGGCTGATGACGGCTGGGTTGATGGTGTTCATCGACGTCATGAAAGAGTTGCCGGCAACGCTGATCCTGCGCCCCTTCAACTACGACACTCTGGCGATTCAGGCGTATCGGCTCGCATCGGATGAGCGTCTGGCCCAGGCCTCGACACCGTCGCTTGTCCTTGTCGCGGCAGGCCTTCTGCCGGTCATCATTCTGAGCCGGCGTATCATGACGACCCGCGCGGGCCGCCGGACAAGCACCAGTCGACCCGAGACTGAACCTGCGCTCTAGCGCCAGCCTCATGCGGCTCGCTCCTCGCGCCGGTGAAACTCCACGTAAAACCGCACCTCTCCGACCGCGGCGACCTTGTGACGCTCGCATGGCTCGACGACCTTTGGCGGTGACTCCGGCTCCAGAATCTGTGTTTGGTCCGGCTCGTATGATGTGTAGGCCAACACGCCTTCGAGGATATGGATGACACCCCAGACGCCCGGCTTTGTGCGATGGTCCTGACGGAGGCCCGCCGGAAGATTTTCCTGGTCGAACACGGGCGTTCGTTTGTATGCCACTAGGCCATCAGGCAGTCGTCTGGTCATCGGAGCGTCATGTGGTTGAAAGCGGTGAAAGAGGGCATGTGCCGTGCCGCTCAGTCAGCCTGCGTTGCGCGTTTTCGATGCCTGAAATAGGCGAAGACCGTCAGAGCCCCCAGCGCGACAACGGCGAAGATCAGACCGTGCTCGATTGAATCGGCGGCGGCAATCGCGCCGGACAGACCGAGGATGACGAGAACGTGCTTGGCAAGGCAGAGCGTGAACACGACCACGGTCGATGTCAGGCTTGTTGTGAAGAACCTGTCCTTGAAGAGCGATTTGGGGTGGGGTGTTGCGGTCATGGTTTTCATGCTCCTGCATGACTTCTATTTCAGTGCCGTAATGGCGATTGCGTTCAGGTGAGATCGGTATTTGTGAAACGTCCGGCGCATCATCAGAACGCGTTGGCGGGCATCGCGGTCGCTCAGCACGTTCTTGACGAACCGGACGGCATTGAAGAGACCTTCATCCGCCACGAGCCGCGTCGGGCGCAGAAGGTTCATCGGCGCATACGCCACCTTCCTGATTTTGAACCCGGCCGTCGTCAACGCTTCGCACCATTCGCTTTCGGTCAAGGGACGCGCCCCGACATGAATGGCTGCGGACAGGGTGTCCTCGATGTCCTTCTTGACGGCCTTTGGTGCGTCGTCAGGAATGATCATGAGTTCATGAATTGCGTAACGCCCGCCGCGTTTGAGAACTCTATGCGCCTCCTTCATGATCTGCAGCTTGTGCTCGGGCGAATTCATGGAGAGCATGGCTTCACCGAGCACGACCGACGCGGACGATGCACGCAGTCCGGTCTTCTCCGCCGTTCCGACACGAACCTTGATGTTCGCCGCTTCGGGGATCTGACCTTTGGTCCAGGCCGCCGCGGCCTTGTCCCGCTCGACACCGATATAGGATTTCGGATTGTTCTTGAGGATCATCTTTGCGGTCAGGCCGAGACCGGGGGCGAGCTCGACGATATTGTCTTCGCCTGAGATGTCGAGGTCCGCCAGAAGCGATTGGGTCATTGCAAGGCCGCCCGGCCTCAGAACACGCTTGCCGAGACGCGCAAGGAGCCAGTGTCCCGGCATCTTCTGCGTGTTGAGTTGCGCCCCCGGCAGCTCCTTGGCTGACGTGCTTTCACGCGAAACCATCTTGCAACCTGCTTTCTACATCCGGACCCTCAGTCCGACATTGAACGCACGTCCGTCGCCGGGGAGGAAAGCCGCCTGATCCGGCCGCGCCACGTCTGTGATCAAAGTCGAGGACGCATAGACTTCGTCGAAGACGTTCCTCACTTCGCCGTAGAGCGCGAATGTCTCGTTGATGTTGCGCGAGGTCCGGAAATTGAAGATCGACCATTCTTCATTGAAGAGCGTGTTCGCATTGTCGACCGGGGTCTCGTCGGGGCGCCAGTACACCTCGCCCTCGACATACCAGTCGGGCGTCACGAAGTAGCGCAGCGCCGCGACCACGTTATGCCTTGGAGCGCCTGCCAGCCGGTTGTCTCCATGCACCGGATCATTGTCGAAATTGAAGTCCTGATAGGTGTACGCGACGCGGCCACTCAGCTTTGTCGAAAACTGCTTCGCGATCCCGAGCTCAACGCCGAAATGGGTGGTCTTGTCGGCGTTGACCGCACCCAGGGAAACGCCGGATGCGTCACGCAGGTTCAGGAGCTCGTTCTCGACCCACGAAAAATATGTCACCGCGTCCCATGCAATACTGCCGCTCTGACCTCTCCAGCCGCCTTCGACGGTGGTTGCCGTCTGTGCGTCCAGGTCAGGCGTTGCAAACGCGACGCGCGGTATGCCCATTGCCGGGGCGCCGGGGCTGAAGAACGGCGACCCGTTGATCGTCGCCAGCAAATCGTCATGGGTCGGCGGTTCGAAGCTGCGGCTGACTGCCGCAAAGACCGTGCTGTCAGGTGTCGCGTCGAAGGTCAGACCGAGGCTGGGGCTCCACCCTGAATAGCTGCGGGAGTAACTCGTATCCTGCGGCAACGCGAACGCCGTCTGAAAGGCGCCTGTGACCGGATTGAAACCCGCAACCGGGCGCAGGCCCGGACCGAACTTGTCTGTGTTGTCCCGTGTTGCGTGGGAGTATGAGATCGCGGGCGACAGCGTCAGGTTCGTCGCGACTGGAATGTGAAATCCAGCGTAGAGCGACAGCGTGGACGCCTCGAGCTCACTGTCGCCGAACCTGGCACCCTGCGTCCCGGCGATGTTCAGGAAGTTCTCGCGGTCGGCGGAGCCATCCACATAAAGCGCGGTTGCCTCGAACAGCGGCAGTGCGCGTGAGGGATCCGGCGCGTAGGAGTAACGCATCACGGTCGTGAAATCGTCGCCCTCGGTGTCGCGGATTCCGCCGGCGATGGGAAACCTGAAGGAATCGTCCGTGTAGGCGTATCCGAACCCGGCATCGAACAGGTGAGCGCCGAAAGTGGCCGATGTGCGCGAACCCGCTCTGAACTGATCTGCTTGCCGTTTCGGCCGGTCCCGCACGACGTTCGGCCCCGGATTTGTGATGATCAGCGCCGGAGGAGGGGGCGTGACTGTCGGACCGGCGTAAATCTGTTTCGGGTTCTGTTCGAGCGCCGCCCAGGTCAGCGGTCCGGCAACATCGAAATCGATATCCGTGTATCCGAGGTAGACGCGTGTGCTGATATTCTCGGTGAGTTCCGCGCCGGAGTTCAGGTTCACGTTCAGCCGTTCGGAGTCGTTGTAGTCCCGGAAGCCATCACGCGTCGAATGGCTCACCTGTCCGAATATATCCATGGTTTCGTTTGACGCGCCGGCCTGACCTGCCGTTGTGAGCTGGCCGAAGCTTCCACCTTCGACAGCGCCGCCGGTTCCGGGCGCCATTGTGCCGTTAGGCGACGTAAAGTTCACCGCGCCGCCGAGCACGGTCGCGCCCAGCCGGTTCGCGGTATAGCCCCTGTAGATCTCCGTGAACTGTGCCTGGCGCGGGTCGGCCAAGCCTACGATGTAAGACCCGTCGGCCCGGTTCAGCGGCAGGCCATCCTGCAAGACGAGAATGCCGCGCTCGACCGGGTTCTGCTGCAGGCCGGAGCCGCGGATCTGAATCCGCGGCTGGTCGTTGCCGCCGAAGAAGTTCTGCACCACAACGCCGGGCACCAGGTTGAGCGTGTCGCCGATGGTGACATTGGCGCGTCCCTCCAGTTCGGCGCTGGTTATGATGGCGGTGCCGCCGGCCATGGCCTCGAGCCGCTGACGGGCGACGTCTTCCTGTGTCGGTCCCGCCACTGTGTCGGACGGTACACCGGCGCCGTCGGCGCCGGTTGGTCCAGGTTGAACGGCGCCGCCTTGAACAACGATCGTATCCAGGACAACTGCCGAGCCGGGTGACGCCGATTGCCCGTGCACGGGCTGCGTCATGAGCGCTGCGGCGATCGCGATGGAGGACGCGGCCGCCAGTAGGTGGTTGCAGACATTCGATTTGTGAAAGATGGCGTGCGGAAGCGCTCGGCCGTCTGGACGGCAGCCCGCGCGGTTCGACCGAAGGTCAGTAATCATGCTCCCCCGTTCCCGATTGACTGGCGCAATTTCGGGCGCGTTGTTTTTCGCAGTACGATGGCCGAGCTCCTGCCGAACGGCATGAGCCGGAAGTCGCACTGCGCCCCATAGCCATTAGGACAGCACAACGTCTCTCAATCGCCTCAATCCGGGAGAAATCCGGCTCCAAACGGGTTTTTTTGAAGGTGGTTCGGTGGTGGCCCAAGGTCTGGGCGCGGACGGAATGCTACAGCATTTGCGATGGCAATCGGCGGTACTCGGCCGGGTTGTGCCCGAAGTGCAGTCTGAAAGCGCGGGCGAACTGGCTCGGGCTGGAAAACCCGATCTCAAGCGCAATCCTGGCAATGCCAAGGGAGCTGTGCGCCAGCAGGTCGCGGGCCGCCTCAAGGCGGATGCGACGCGAATAGCTGGCGATCGTTGTCCCGTAGAGACATTTGAAGCATCGCTTGAGATCGCTCTCGTTCATGCCGACCAGGGTGCTCAGCTCGGCGATGGTTGGAGGATCGTCCAGCCGCTGGCGAATGACCTCCGCCGCCTGACGGGTCCTGTTCGTGGCCTTTGGATGCAGCGAGGACGTCCACTCCGGATTTTGCTCAGGAAGCGTGTGTTTGCCGTAGGCCCAGGACAGGATTGCAAGGAAGGACCGCTCTACTCTCAGCGCGTCGATGTCATGGTCGATATGGCAATTGAGCAGCGATCGCGCGATGGCGCTTCCTGTATTGTCGAGTTCCAGCTCGAGATCATCCACCTCGCCATTCGAAACGCCGCCGTCGAGGAGAAAACGCGCCACCCTGCAATTGGGCCCCTGGGGGCAGGCCGCACACCATTCAAGAGAAAAAAACACAAGCACGGCAAGGCAGCCGGCGGAGGACGCGGAACCAAACTTTACGCTTCGCTCGGGTGATGGCTCGACTTGCCGGAGGATGTGCAGCTTTCCGTTTGTCAGACGGTGTGCGCCTTGTCCGGAGAGGATGCTGGCTTCGCCGGTGAAGCTGACACAGAAGTAGGTGCCCGACGTTTCAAGAGGGACGTCAAGTTTGGACTGCTGCGACGGGCGGATGATCGCGAGATGGGCGTTGTCCCGCAAAGCGACGTTGGTCAACGACGCCGACCTGTCGGATTGACCGGTGGCTGGTGAGTCCGCATTCTCAGGGAAAGTGTTGGCGCAAGTGTCCATTTTTAAAAGCCGTTGACACAACGTCCGGCGTACTGAGTTCCACGACCGACTCTGGTCCGTTCAAAGAGCAATCTAACATGACATTTATTGTCATGTTAAGATGGCGCAGCGGCGGATGGTCGCAACGAAAAACACTGCAAAAAAATTGCGAACGAATCCGAGCCTTGAACGTCTTATTGATAGGTGCATCTCTTGCCGCATTCCGTCGCTGCCAGCCTGCCCTATAATGCGGGCTGGTGGCATGGAATGGCATTGCGGTCAGTCAGTCGTCTGTTGCGTGGACTCTGAAAGATGATATTTTGTGTAATCTTTTATGCAGTCTCATTGTATGAGTCACGGATCGGTTTCCAGTGCACGAATTTCGCGCTAATCAGTTTGAGGTTCGCGCCTGCCAAGGGCCGGTTCGCCGACGTTCATGCGTGAGCATTTCGGCAAACTTGGACAAGAAGAAGCAAGACGTGGTGTGTGCGTATCACCAATGTGGTTGCGGAGTTGCGTAGGGGAAAACATGGCAGTCTTAAATCGGACTTCGGCGGGGGTTGGCGTTCTGGTTGTGATGTTGATCCTGTCCTTTCCCGCCATAGGCGCCCCTGCGGAAGGGGCCGACAAAGGCGTCGCCATCGAGCTTAACCGGCTGAGCCCGGTGAAGAATGCCTGCCGGATGAGCCTCGTGTTCACCAACATGATGGATGTCCCCGTTGACGCGCTCGCCATCGAGACCGTGCTTTTCAACAAACAGGATTCGGTCGAACGGTTCCTGGTGCTCAAATCCCGTCCGTTGACCCCGAAGAAGATCCGGGTGCAGCAATTCGATGTCGCAGGCGTTCCGTGTGACGGGTTCGGCAAGCTGCTGCTGAACGACGTCAAGGAATGTAAGGCAGCGAACCTGGATCCAGGGACCTGCCTTGAGCGCATCACACCGTCGAGCAAGGCGGGCGTGCCATTCATTTCAACAATAACGAACTGAGAGCAGGCCTCATGACAAACGCCTTGCAAGGCAAGCCAATACTCGCGCAGGCCGCCTCCGAGGCTGGACAGCAACCCGCGGGCGGTGCGGGGCAGTCCGCCGGCGTTGGCTTGACAGGGACCCCTCAACAAACTGCGCCAAATGCCGTGCCGGCTGGCAGTGAAGCTACAGGCGTTGGGCAGCAACCCGCTTCCGATGCCGCGCAGCCGGCCGGACAAGAAACCGGCGTGGCTCCTGCTCGGGAACAGCCCGCGGAAACCACGACGCCACAGGAGGCAGGTTCGGAGGTCGTGGATATTGAGATCGAGACCGAAACACCGGAACAGGGTTTTGTCGGATCGATGTTCGATGGCATTTCCGGCTTTGTCGAGCTTGGCGGACCGGTGGTTGCCCTTCTGCTCGTCTTGTCGGTGTTCGCGCTGACGATCATTCTCGTGAAGCTCTGGCAGTTCTATGTGTCGGGAGGTGCGTCCAACAAGAAGGTCTCCCATGCGGTGTCCGTTTGGCTCGGCCAAGACTATGAGCGGGCCGTCGGCGAGACCGGGACACTGCGCGGACCGGTGGCGAAGGTTGTGCACTACGCCATGGCCGGCGCGGCGGCACGACGCGACGATAGCCATCTGCGCGAAGAGACCGAACATCTGGCCGCTTCGGAAATCTCGTCGCTGCGATCCTATCTCCGGGGCCTTGAAGCCGTCGTCCAGGTGGCGCCGCTGCTCGGGCTGTTCGGTACCGTTCTTGGAATGATCGAAGCATTCAGGTCGTTACAGGCGGCCGGTGCCCAGGTGAACCCGGCTGACCTCGCCGGCGGTATCTGGGTCGCGCTGCTGACGACGGCGGTCGGCCTTGCCATCGCCATGCCGGTTTCGCTGGTGCTCTATTGGTTCGAGGGCCACATCGCCAAGGTGAAAGCTTCAATGGAGCTGTTTGCAACCGAGGTGATGACGAGCCCGCCCGCCCGTGTGGTGAAACCGGTCCAGGGTGCGCGTGTGCGTCTTGCGGCTGCTGCCGAGGGAAAAAATGCGGATTGAGGCAACTTCCAGAAGCAAGCGCAATCTGAGTCTGACGCCAATCATAGACGTGGTGTTTCTGCTCCTGTTGTTCTTCATGCTCGCCTCCACGTTTACACGTTATGCCAATGTCGAAATCGGGCTGGCGGGAAAGGCTGTTACGACGGCGGCCG
Organism: Hyphomicrobiales bacterium; assembly: GCA_028280515.1. GTDB lineage: Bacteria > Pseudomonadota > Alphaproteobacteria > Rhizobiales > Methyloligellaceae > UBA2767. The sequence goes on along the minus strand of JANQLP010000120.1, from coordinate 29,544 downwards.
AAAACCAGGCGCCGATTGTCCTGATCTCTGTGAAGAAGGGCGCCAGTTATTCGGTCAACGGGCAGCCGGTTGAGCTGCAGGAAATTCAGGCGGCGCTTGCAGAAGCCGCAACCGACGGCGAGGCGCGCATTATTGTGCGCCCGGCTGAAGATGCGCTGGCGGAGGATATCGTTCGAGCAGTCGAGCAGTCGCATGCCAGCAAGCTCGGCCCCGTCATCATGATGAAATAGAGGCTCTCACGTATGAAGGTGCCGGCGGAAACACCCAGGGGCTTCGGGAACGAGAACATCGTTCCGATGATCAATATCATCTTCCTGCTGCTCATCTTTTTCTTGCTTTCCGGTACACTTAGCCAGCGGCCACCATTTGAAGTCGACCCGGTTGCGACAACCTTGCAGCCACCTGCTGAGGTGCCGAGTGACGGCCTGTTCGTTTCAGCTCAGGGAGACCTGTTTTTTCGCGGTCAGATCATCAGCCTGGCGGCGCTTCCCAGCGTGGCGGCGGGGAACAACGATACTCTGGAGGTTCTGGTTGACCGACGTTTGCCCGGCAGGACATTGTTTCCGATCCTGGAGGCGCTCGCAAAGTCGGGTTATCAGAAGATACAGATTGTGACGGAGCGGAGCGTTGCAGGATGAGAGTTAAGGCACGCTATTGGGCGGTTGCAATCGCGCTCTCCGCGGGAGCCCACGTTGCCGTTTTCGTCAACAGCAATCAGGCGCAGCAGTCCGCGATGCCGGCATCGGCAGGGGCGCCAGCGGCGATATGGGGAATTGCCGCCACGCAGATGGTGGAAAGCGTCGAACCTGTCGAAAACGTACCCGAGCCCGTCAAGCCGCCAGAGCCGATTGAGGTCGAGGAACTGAAAGAGCGTATGGAAGTAAAGGAGCCGAGAGAGATGGCGGCTCTGCCTCAGGCGATTTCGGAAACCGCACCCAGCGTAATCACGGAACGTCCGGTTGAGGAGGAGGTTTCGACTGAAGTCCTCGAACCCGTGCAAGAGACCAAAGAGATCGAACCGGAACCTGAGAAGGACAAGAAGAAAAAGACGAAGAAACGCAAGGAGAAGAAACGAACGGCCAGCCGCGGCGGACCAATTGGGCAGCGTGCCGGCAATTTGGGACGCAGTTCAAGCAGTGGCGCCGGCCGCGCCAGCGCCGCCAATTATTCGAGTCGCGTTCTGTCGCATTTGCGCCGATACAAACGCCATCCGGGGGGCAGAGCCTCGGGCACGGTGCGCATGGTCTTCGTGCTTGGGTCCAACGGGGCTGTTCGCTCGGTGAGGGTCGCCGGGCGATCGGGAAACTCCTCTCTTGACTCCGCCGCCGTTGCGATGGTTCGCCGCGCGTCCCCGTTTCCCTCGTTTCCCGCCGGAATTGGTAAGTCGAGTATGACGTTCTCGGTCCCGGTGAGGTTTTCACGGTAATCGGATTACTGTGATATTGTCGCGCTCATGTAAGAGGAGCCAGGCCATGAGACTGACGAAACAGAGCGGATATGCCGTGCGTATTGTTGTTCATTGCGCGCTTGCGCAAGGTGAGCTGTCGCGCATCGCCGATATTGCGGAAGCGTACGATATCACCAAGAACAATATCGCCAAGACGGTTCCGGTCCTTGTCAGGAACGGCATCATCGAGGGCGTGCGGGGCCGTAACGGCGGTATCCGGCTTGCGCGTCCGCCGGCGGAGATCTCGGTCGGAGAGATCGTGCGGGCCATTGAATCAACGGCCGTTGAGGCGGAGAACTTCGGGGGAGAGAAGGCCGGCAGCAAGGCTGGCAAGACGGCGCCGATCAACCGTATGCTCGACGATGCCCTTGAGGCGTTTGTCTCGGTGTTGGATCAGCACAGCATCGAGGACATGATGCCGAAGGCGGGCAAGTCGAAGACACTTGCATTTGCGGCGGCTCCCGAGACCGCCTCTGCGCGCCGCTCCAAACCCATCCCGCGCAAGAGGCACACCCGCAAGGGAACGCGCCCCGGAACCTCTATGTAAACCGCATGAAGAGCGATGCGGCGGGAGGTCGTTTCGTCTGAAGGGATGCTCGATTAGAGCGCAGATCACACTGGCCGTTCACGGCACCGGGCATATGACAGCCAGCCGTCTCAGTCGCGTTGCATTCGTTAGGCGTCGCGTCGGGCAAACCATTTGACGATGGCCGGGCTGAACAGCCCGAGAAAAGCGAACACGAAGAACAGCAACGCAAGCGGCTGCGTGAACATCAGCCACCACTGGCCGTCAAACATTTTCAGCGAGTTCTGCAGGTTCGTTTCAACCATCTCACCCAGGATGAGGCCGACCGCAATCGGCGCAACGGCGAACCCGTGACGTCTTGCAAGGAAGCCGATGACGCCGAAGATCAGCACGATCCAGACATCGAGCAACGACGAATTGAGTGCGTAAGCGCCTATGGCGGCGAGGGCGAAGACCACGGGCCAGAGCACTTGCAGAGGCACGAGAGATATGCGCGCGAACAGTTTCGCCGCATAGAGACCCATCGCCAGGAACATCAGGTTCGCGAGCATCATCGCGCCGAAGATCTGATAAACCTTGTCCACTTGCTCGGTGAACAGATAGGGACCTGGGCGCAAGCCATGAACCATGAGGCCGACAAGGATCACAGCCGTTGTTCCGCTCCCCGGAATGCCGAGCACCATCGTCGGTACCATGGCGCCGCCGGTTGCCGCATTGTTGGCCGCCTCGGCACCAGCGATGCCCTCGATTGACCCTTTCCCGAATTCGTCCTTTTTCTTCGACCAGCGCCGCGCCTCGGCATAACCGATCATGGAAGCGACCGTGGCGCCTTCGGCGGGGAGAATGCCAATGAATGTGCCGATCCCGCAGGATCGCGCGACCGTCTTCCATATCCGCTTGTAGTCTTCCCGGCTCGGCAGTTTCACCGCCTTCATGACGACCGTCTCATAGGCCAGATTGACGTGCCTTGACTGAACCAGCAACTCGGACATCGCGAACAGGCCGATGAACACAGGCACGAAGGCGAGGCCCTCATAAAGCTCGTAGTTGCCGAACATGAACCGTTCGATACCGGTGGTGGGCTCCGCGCCGATTGTCGCCAGCCAGACGCCGAATACGCCACCCAGCAGGTTCTTGACCGTACCGCCCGAACTGATCGTTGCGAGCATCGAGAGACCGAACAGGGTCAGTGCGAAATATTCGGGTGGGCGAAACTCGTATGCGACCCGGGCCAGCATCGGTGCGGCGAAACACAACACGATGACGGAAAACACGCCGCCGATCGTGCTGGCGACGACAGCGATGCCCAGGGCTCGCCCCGCTTCGCCACGCTTGGCGAGCGGGTAACCGTCAAATGTGGTCGCGGCCGCCGCCGCCGTTCCCGGCGTGTTGATCAGAATGGCAGTTATGGAGCCGGCAAAAGTGGCGGAGACATATATCGTCGCCAACACAGCGATGGCGTTGACAGGCTCCATGGTCAGGGTGAACGGCAACAACAGGGCGGCCCCTGTCGTGGCGCCAAGCCCCGGCAGAACCCCGATCACCACGCCGATGATCGTTGTGATGAATATCAGGAATATGAGATAGGGGTCGAGAAACACGGACCCGATTGCCTGGAGAGCGTCAATCATGCGCGCGCCCTAGCCATAATACCAGTTGGTTAGCAGGCCGCGCGGAAACCGCACCCGCAAAACCGTGTCAAACAGAAAGAAGATGACGGTGGGTGTAACCAGACCCACCAGGCCGGCAACATAAATGCGCCTCTCGCCCCACAGCAGGCACATCAAAAACACGACCACTGCGGTCGCAATCAGCATGTCGACATAGGTGGTGAGTAAGTAAAACACGACGAAGAGGGCGATCGAGCCCCAGGTCCGTAACCCTTCAAGCTTAACCTTCTCCGGCGGCTCCGACCGGTACTGCCAGGCGAGAATTCCCGCCAGGACAATACAGATGACCATGAGAAAGATAGGAAAGACCCGCGGCTGCATGCTGTGGCCGACAATCATCGGCGGCGACAGCTCAAGCTGCAGCGAACTCCAGGTCACGGCTGCGGCAAACGCCGTGATGATCGCGGGTATTGCGAGTTGCGGCATGACGGGCGTGAACGGCGCTTCGGCTTGGAAACGCCGTTCCCCTTGCAGTCAAACGAGGGTTTACTTGACCAGACCCATTTCCTTCAGAGCCGGGCCGAACTCGCTGACCATGGACTTGATCTGGTTGCCCCATGGGCCGGAAGGCTGTGGCGATGTCTCGTCCAAACCGGAATTGACCAGATAGGCCTGATAGAGCGAGTGCTTCATCGCCGTCATGAGACCTTTTTCCAACTCGGCGCGGCGCTCTTCGCTGACACCGGCGTGAGTCACGAACCCGCGCGTTGTCGAGAGGACGAGGTCGACGCCCAGCGATTTGGCCGTCTTGGCTTTTGGAATCGGAGCCATGCCCTGTTCCGCCAGGATGACCAGCGGGCAGATATCTCCCGCTTCAACCGGCGCCGCGGCCTCGGACAGATTGAGCGTTCCAACGTCGACCGATCCGGCGACCAGTTGCGTGGCAAGTTCTCCGCCGCCCTTGAATGGAATATAGGTCGGCATCGGCACGCCGAGACGCTTTGCCCAGAGGAAGACGGTCAGATGGTCGATGGTGCCCGTTGCCGTGCCGCCGAATTTCAGCTTGTCGCCGTTCTTCATGCCGGCGACGAATTCTTCCGGCGTCTTGTACTTTGACTTTTTGCAGTTGACCATCAGGATCTGCGGGTCGTTGGTCCCGCGTGCGATCGGCACCATGTCTTCGACTTTCAGGGCAGTCTTGCCCTTGCCCATCGTGATCGCATGACCAACGGTGAAGGTCATGATGGTGTTGCCGTCGGCCGGCCGAGACTTGAAATAGTTCATGGCCGCGGCACCGCCACCGCCGCGCTTGTTCACCACGACCATATCCTGTTTCAGTGCCCTGCGGGCGCGGATCATCATCATCCGCGAATTCACATCCGTTCCGCCGCCGGCGCCGGCGTGGGTGACGACCTCGATCGCAGCTTTGTCTGCCGCACGCGCGTCGATTGATCCGAGCGCTGTCATGCTGAACGCCGCTGCCAGGCCCGCCAGCACGCTGATATACGTTTTCGTTCTGGTGGTTTTCATGTTTCTTCCTCCCGGTACTCCCGCTTCGAGTGAAGCGATCAACGAAATTCTTGTGCTTTTGTTTTCCGCTACAGTGCAACACCGCACGTGGGAGGGTCAATGAAAAATGGTATACCAAATGCTCGTGCAGCCGGATCACGATGCAAACCTGCGGAGCGACGTTAGCTGACCTCGCAGACCTTGACCCATGTCTGTTTCAGATGGTCCGTCAGGACCTTTTCAAGCCTTGCGCCGTCACGTGCTTTCAGCGCCGCCACGATGTCCTCGTGCTCATTGACGGCTCCAGACCATTTTTCGTTCTTCTGGTTGGACTGGTAGCGGAATCTGTAGACGCGCGCATTCAGCTGCTGATGGGTTTCCACGAGGGCCGCGTTCCCGCTTGCCGCCATAATGCTCTTGTGAATTTTCTGATTGATTTTGAAATAGGCCAGTTTGTCCTGACGGTGAAAGGCCGCCAGCATCTCATAATGAAGCGCGTGGATTTCCGCGATCTGGTCCTGCGACGCGTTCTCCGCGGCAAGCCGGCCGCCAAGCCCCTCCAATGCGCCCAAAACCTGCAGAAGTTCGCGGATATTCTCCGGTTCCGGATCGGCAACAACTGCGCCCCTGTTGGGTGAGCTTTCAACCAGTTTTTCACTCACCAGAATTTTGATCGCTTCGCGCAGCGGCGTTCGGGATACATTGAGCTTTTCGGAGAGTTGGCGCTCCCGAATGCGCTCGCCGGGCTTGAGTTTGTCCTGAATGATCATGTCGCGCAGAATGGTCGCGACCTGATTGGTCAAAGGCAGGTTCGCGACATTGTCCGGCGCGTGCGCATCGTCATTACCGGCGGCGCGTCCGGATGAGCGGACGTCCTCGTCTTGTGAACTCTGTTTGGTCATGCGTTCTCCGGCCGCGAGGGGAGTGGTGGAACCGTGTGTTCGTAACACGCGTTGTGTTCGCTCGCAAAGATGCGCAGCGCGGCGAAACCTGGCACAGCCTGCAGGCGCTCGTTATTGACGCCTCTTCAGATTGTATGCCAAATCATCCAACAAAAAAGTCTGGCGTGACAGGGAGAAAGAGCGTGGGCAAGAGCCTGAAAGACCGGATCGGCGTTGATATCGGCCGCCGGGCGAAACTCGAAGACGGCCTCAAATGGGCTGCGGAAAACGACATCCACTATATCGACATTCAGCTCGACGCCGGCGAAAACGCCATGGAAACCTTCGACGATGCCCGTTGCGAGACCGTCAAGGCGCTATGCCGCGAAAATGGCATCCATCTCGGGCTGCACACGCTGTCTGGCGTGAACATGGCGGAATACAGCAATTTCTTTCGCCAGGCCGCGGACGATTACATTCGTGCCTATATCGACATGGCGCTGCGACTGGATGCCGAATGGATCGTGGTCCATGCCGGGTTTCATTTCACGGCCGATTATGAAATGCGCAAACAGACCGGTCTCGAGCGGTTACAGCGGGCGTCGGAATATGCGGAAGACAAGGGCGTCCACCTGCTGCTCGAAAACATGAACCGTGAGCCGGAGGATGCCGAGGTCAACTATCTGGGCCACACGCTCGAGGAGTGCGTCTTCTATTTCGACAATCTGAAATCGCCCAACCTGCATTGGACGTTCACGATCAATCACGCGACCCTCGTGCCCGAGGGCATTGACGGCTTTCTCGATACGTTCGGCATCGAGCGTATGCGCGAAGTCCGTGTCGCCGACAATCTCGGAGACAAGGAACATCACATGTATCCGGGCGAGGGCAGCATTGACTTCCGTGCCCTGTTCACGCGCATCGAGGGCATGGGCTACACCGGCCATTACACCAACGGCTTCGGCACACTCGAGGACATGGCGCGGGGCCGTGACTATCTGGTCGCCGAAGCGAAGGCGGCCGGCGTGCCGTCAGCGCAATGACGGGGTTGACCACCCTGAAGATGCAGCATGCTGCCAGAAGCACGGGAGCGAAGTCATGAAATCTCGTTTGGCCATCATCCCGGGTGATCCGGCGGGTATCGGCCCGGAAGTAATTGCGAAACTGCTCTCTAAACGCGATATCTCGGACCTGGCACAAGTGGTTCTCGTTGGCGACCGGCATGTGTTTGAACTCGGTCAGAAACACGCCGGCGTCACATGGACGATGCGCGACGTCGACCCGGACGATCCCGATGCGTGGTGGGATGGTGACGGCTTCCCGCTCTATTCCATGGAAACTATAGACCCCGAAGCCATCCATATTTCGAAAGTGAGCGAGGCCGGGGGTAGAGCGTCACTGCGCAATCTCGACAAGGCCATAGACCTCACAACGGGCGGGATAACGGACGCCATCCTGTTCGGTCCGTTCAACAAGGCGTCGCTGGATCTGGCCGGGCTCAATGCCGAAGACGAACATCGCTATATCGCACGTTACCTTGGCTTCACTGGACACCACTCGGAGATCAACATGCTTGATGAACTGATCACCACCCGCGTGACGAGCCATATTGCCCTGAAGGATGTTGTCGGAGCGATCGATCCGGACGGCATCGTCAAGGCCATCAAACTTGCGAACGACACACTGATCGCGGCCGGCAAGACGCGGCCGCGCATCGGCGTTGCCGCACTCAACCCCCATGCGGGCGACGAAGGCAAGTTCGGCACCGAAGAGATCGATATCCTCACGCCCGCCATCGAAAGCGCGCGCAAATTGCAGATCGATGTGGACGGGCCCTGGCCGTCCGATACCGTGTTTTTGCGTGGTCGCGACGGCCTGCTCGATGCGGTTGTGACCATGTATCACGACCAGGGCCAGATCGCGATGAAGCTGATGGGTTTCGAACGTGGCGTCACCATCGCCGCGGGCATTCCAATTCCCGTCGCGACGCCGGCCCACGGCACGGCGTTCGACATTGCCGGTCAGGGCAAGGCCAATGTCGGCGCAACACGCAAGGCCTTCGACGTGCTGTGTCAGATGGCGAAGCACCGCCGCGACTCCGGAGCGGCAGTCAGCTAGATAACACGCCAGCGCGACGGGAGTGTCAGCCATGAAAATTCAATCGGTCCGGACCCGGGTCTGGGAGTGGAGGGGAAAGACGGTCCCGCCGTCCGCGAACTTCTGCACCAACGCCATGGATGCACTGTACGACCGGGGCGATGCCATGGGCTCGTTCCGTTTTCACGGCTGGATGACCTGCGAGGTCGAAACCGATACCGGTATTGTCGGCATCGGCAACGCTGCGCTGGCGCCCCGGATTTCCAAGCAGATCATCGATACCTACCTGGCCGGTCTGGTCATCGGGCAGGACCCTTGGGACTACGAATATCTCTGGCAGCGCATGTACCGGTCGACCCATGCCTGGGGCCGCAGGGGTGTCGGCATGGTTGCGATCTCAGCCGTCGACATCGCCATCTGGGACATTCTCGGCAAGGCAGCCGGGAAGCCGGTGTTCAAGCTTCTTGGCGGCCGCACGAAGGAGCACATCCCGGTCTATGCATCGAAGCTCTATTCCGGACCCATCGACGAGATGCAAAGGGAAGCGCAGTCATACGTCGATCAGGGATTTGACATGTTCAAGATGCGCTTCGGCTGGGGTCCGAAACACGGAACAGCCGGCATGCGCGAGAATCTCGACCGTGTCGCCGCCGTGCGCGAGGTCGTTGGTCCCGACCGTGACCTGATGCTCGAATGCTACATGGGCTGGAACCTCGACTACGCCAGGCAGATGCTGCCGCGGCTTGCCCCTTACAGACCACGCTGGCTGGAAGAGCCGGTTCTTGCCGACGATATCGCCGGCTATGCCGAGCTCAACAAACTGGGGATCATTCCCATCTCCGGTGGCGAACATGAGTTCAACCTGATGGGCTTCAAGCAACTCCTCGACGCCGGTGCCGTAAGTTACATCCAATACGATACCAACCGGGTCGGGGGCATTACCGCGGCGCAGAAAATCAATGCCCTGGCCGAAGCCTGTCAGGTGCCGGTCGTCCCGCACGCCGGGCAGATGCACAATTACCATCTGACCATGGCCAACCTGAATTGTCCGATTTCGGAGTATTTCCCCGTGCACGACGTCGAGGTCGGCAACGAGCTCTTCTATTACATCTTCGAAGGCGACCCCGAACCGGAGAACGGTTTCATCGATCTTTCCGACGACACACCGGGCCTGGGGCTCACCATCTCCGAAAAACACCTCGGAGATTTTGAAATTCTGGAATGAAATCCTGAGCCGTGCTGGGAGCGAGACCATGACCGAGATCTACCGGGGCGTGTTTCCGGTTGCGCCGACACCGTTCACGGAAACCGGTGCGCTGGACATCGAGGCACAGAAGCGCGTCCTCGATTGCATGATCGATCAGGGCGTCGACGGCCTCTGCATCCTGGCCAACTACTCGGAGCAGTTCTTGCTCAGTGACGAGGAGCGGGAAGCGCTTGGGAAACTTTGTCTGGAACATGTTGCCGGGCGTGTTCCGGTCATCGTGACCTGCTCGCACTTTTCGACCGACATCGTCATCGCGCGTGCGAGGCGCGCGGCGGAGCTCGGCGCATCCATGATCATGCTGATGCCGCCCTACCATGGCGCCACGTTGTCCGCGAGCGAGCAGGGCACCTTCGAGCAATTCTCCTGTGTCAGTGATGCCGCCGCCATCCCCATCATGGTTCAGGATGCGCCGTTGAGCGGCGTGACGCTTTCCGTGCCGTTCCTTGCGCGCATGGCAAAGGAGATTGAGCAGGTTCGGTACTTCAAGATCGAAACGCCAATGGCCGCCGACAAATTGCGCGCCCTCATCGCGGCCGGCGGATCTTCAATCGAAGGGCCGTTTGACGGCGAAGAAGCCATCACGTTGATGGCGGACCTGAATGCGGGCGCCACCGGAACAATGTCGAGCGCGCTTCTGCCCGATCTCATCAAGCCGGTTGTCGAACATCATAGAGCGGGGCGCACTGAAGAGGCTGCTGCCCAATACGCCCGCATTCTGCCGTTGATCAATTTCGAGAACCGGCAGTGCGGCCTGCGCGCCTGTAAGGCGGCGATGATGGAAGGTGGAGTCATCGCGTCGGACCATGTCCGCCATCCGTTGCCGCCGCTTGCGCCTGAAACGCGCGCGCAGCTGCTCCAGCTCGCACGCCCCCTCGATCCCGTTTCCATGCGTTGGGGGCGGTGATTGATCGGAATTGCGGAAGGTGCCGAGACGACAGGTTTGACGCTGGCGTGGATGGATGTCCGTTGACGGGCGTTTATCACTTGCGCGTCCAATGGAGTGGGCACAAGAGCTTATAAAACAGATATTTATTGGGTTTTATTTGCAGTTTATGTCTACTCCGGGATCAGAGAGAGCCTACGGTGATCCAGGTTCGTCAAGCTGACATCCGTCGGTGGTCTTCACGCAAGTCGAAATGGTGCGCGATGTCTGCGCGACATCTCCGCCTATGAGCGGGCGGGGGACGTTCCGGGCACCGCATACCGATTTCCGCGTCTGACCCGATGCGGCAGGACCTGCGTAGATGATAATGTGCGTCGCAAACCGTTTCGACTCTCCGGACGATCTTGAAGGCATGTCCGCCCCGTTTTATGTCGTGACGCGCAGGCTCGCTTTCGATCGGACAGGTCCCCGCTTGGTAGGAAGTTCATTTGAGTGCACCACTGATTCTGAAACATGTCAGAAAGTCATTCTCAACGCAGGATGGGCCCATCGATGTCCTGGAGGATGTGACGTTCTCTCTGGAAGCCGGCGAGTTGCTGGCGATTACCGGCGAGAGCGGGAGCGGAAAAAGCACGCTGCTGCACATTATCGGCGCGTTGGAGACCTTTGATGCGGGGGAAATCCGGTATGGAGATCTGGAGCTTTCAAGCTTGTCCGACACCGAACGCGCGCAATTCCGCCGATCCATGGTTGGCATCATCTTTCAACAATACAATCTGGTCCCATCGCTCGATGTCCTTGCCAACGTCCGCCTGCATGCGCGCCTCGCGGACCGGGAGGACGGAGACTGGACCCGTTACCTGCTCGACCGTCTCGGTCTCGAGACCCTGGCGGGCCGGTATCCGGAGCAGTTGTCGGGCGGCCAGCAACAACGGGTCGCCATTGCGCGGACGCTGGCGGCAAAGCCCGGCCTGATTCTCGCAGATGAACCGACCGGCAATCTTGATGAGCGCTCATCGGGCACCGTCTTCGAGCTCATGTCCGGCCTTGCAGAGGAAGCCGGCATCAGCCTGATCGTTGTCACACATTCAAACGAGTTGGCAGGGCGCATCAGCCGAAACCTGCACCTGCACGCGGGCCGCGTGGCATGATCGACCTGCGCGTCATTTCGGTTTTGCTGTCACATTGGCGTAAGCATCCATTCCAGCTTGCCATGCTGCTGACCGGGCTTTTTCTTGCATCCGGCCTGTGGACCGGTGTGGAGGCCATCAACACGGAGGCGCGTGCAAGCTATGCACTCGCGGAAGCCGCACTTGCGCCGCCGCGGTTTGCTTCGATCGTCTCGGCAAGAACGCGCACGATCCCGGTCGAAACCTATACCAGGCTGCAGACGTCCGGTTGGCGAACGTCCCCGATATTCGAAAAGAGGGTCCGGCTCCGCGATCGGTACATCCGGGTGATCGGCGTCGATGTTCTGACATATCCGGCGCAAGACGTCTTTCAGGACGTGACGTCACAGGAGTCGGTACAAGGGTTCCTGACACGGCTGATCGGCAAGACCGGCACCTTGTTCGCGGACGCGCCGACCGCCGCGTTTCTGACGCGCAACGGAGTAGCGGGCGAAATACTGACCTCCAACAGCCTGCCGCCCAAGACCGTTCTCGGTGACTTTTCGGCGCTGGCCCGTCTTCTCCCCGGCAGTGAAGCGGATATCTCGGGCAGTGGCTTCTCCCGGCTCATCGTGCTGGAGAACCAGCCGCGGGATCAGGTTCCGTTGCGTGAATTTGCCGATGTTATCCTCGCGGAACCCGAAGATCAGGCGGGGACCGCTGAACTGACCGACAGTTTCCACCTGAACCTGACGGCATTCGGTTTTCTCTCCTTTCTGGTGGGGTTGTTCGTTGTGTACGGCATTATCGCCCTGTCTTTTGAACAGCGGCGGATCGTGTTCCGGACGCTGCGTCTGCTCGGCGTGTCGCGGCGGCAACTTATCGCGAGCCTGTCGATAGAGCTCCTGGTGCTGGCCACCATTGGCGGGATCCTCGGTGTGATCGGAGGCTACTTCCTTGCCGCGTTGCTGCTCCCGGACGTGGCGGCCACGCTGGAGAGCCTTTATCGCGCGAACGTCTCCGGTTCCCTGACATTTCGGTGGCAATGGTTGGTGTCGGGCATCGCAATCACGCTGTTGGGCACGGCACTCGCTTCGGCGAGCGGATTTGTCGAAACCGCACGCAGCTCCATTCTTGAGGAGGGCGGGGCATATGCGTCGCGGACACGCCTTTTTCGCCTGTCGCGCCTTCAGGCCATCCTGGCGCTGGCGTTGTTGGCGACCTTCGCCGTTTTGGTCGTCTTCGGCCAAGGGCTTGTTGCCGGGTTCGCCGCGCTGGCCTGTCTGCTGATCGGCTTTGCGCTGGCGCTTCCGTCCCTGCTGAACTGGATTATCGCGGGGGTCTCGACGTTCGCGCGAGGGCCGCTTGCCGAGTGGTTTCTGGCCGATGCCCGTTTCGTGCTGCCGGGTCTCTCGGTCGCGCTCATGGCATTGCTGATGGCCGCATCCGCCAATATCGGCGTCAGCACGATGGTCGGGAGCTTCCGGACCACCTTCATCGACTGGCTGGACAAGAGACTGGCCGCGGAAGTCTATTTGTCGACACGATCGACGGATGAGGCCATCGCCATAAACGAATGGCTGAAACCGAGAGTAGATGCGGTCCTGCCCATCATGAATGAGCGCGTTCGCCTGTCCGGGGAGCCCGGAGACATGTATGGCGTCGCCGATCATGCGACCTATCGGCGGGACTGGCCGCTGAAGGCATCCACTGAAGATGCCTGGGACCGCGTTTTTGCGGGTGACGGCGTTCTCATCAATGAACAGCTTTCATTGCGTTACGACCTCGCAGTCGGCGATACCTTGAGCATCGAAGGCAACCATGCGCTGGAGATCGTGGGTATCTATCCCGATTATGGAAATCCGGCGGTCGAAGCGATGATCGGAATTGACCTGTTCGACAGTTGGTATCCGGACACCCCGCGACGGCGCTTCGTCGTCCGCGTGGATCCGGGCCGGTCGGACGAGATCATTCGCGGCCTGCAGGAGGCATTTGGATTGCCGGATGCGAACATCGCCAACCAAACCGAGGTCAAGCAGCTGTCGCAGCGAATTTTCGAGCGGACTTTCGTTGTCACAGCGGCGTTGAATGTCCTCACGCTCGGCGTCGCCGTCTTTGCCCTGCTGACCAGCCTTGTGATCCTGGCGACCTATCGTCTTCCGCAGTTGGCGCCGTTATGGGCCATGGGCATGACCAGGGTGCAAATGGCGTGGTTCGAACTGTTGCGTGCGCTGGTGCTGGCCCTGTTGACCGGACTGATCGCCATTCCGGTCGGCCTGTTGCTGGGCTGGGTCCTGCTTGCGGTCATCAATGTCGAGGCCTTTGGCTGGCGGCTTCCGTTCCAGACTGATCCGCGCGACTGGGTTCTGTTGATCGCGTACTCGGTGCTTGCCGCACTGCTTGCCGCCGCCTACCCGACGCTGAGGCTCGCGCAGGTCTCGCCGTCCACCTTGTTGAAACAGGCAAGCGATGCGCACTAGCTGGAACCGAATAATTGTGGTCGCCACGGCGATCATCGCGATCCTTGGTGCAGTTCAGGCCTTGGGGCAGGGGTTTTCGGGCCTCGGCGGCGACGCGGAGGGGTTCTCGGTGCCGGAGCCCGGAAAGCCGTTCGTATTCCCGCGCGATCATGCCGCGCACAACGATTACCGGATCGAATGGTGGTACCTCACCGCCAACCTGAGCGATGCAGATGGCAATCGCTATGGCCTGCAATGGACCCTTTTCCGGTCGGCCCTGACACCGGAAGCGGGGACGCGGTTTTCGCCGGGACAGATGTGGTTTGCGCACGCCGCGGTGACAACGGCCAGCAAGCATTTCACGTCCGAGACGATTGCGAGGGGCGGACTTGGTACGGCGGGCGTGACGGCTGAGCCGTTCAAGGCCTGGATCAATGGTTGGGAAATGCTCGGGCAAGCAAAGCCATCCGACGATGCCCTGTCGCGCCTGCGACTGAAGGCGAGCGGAGGGGAGTTCTCTTACGATATGGAGCTGGTCAGCGACGGCCCCCTGGTCTTCCATGGCGACGGGGGTTATTCCGTCAAATCGGAGACCGGTCAGGCGAGCTATTACTACTCCCAGCCATTCTATAAGGTCCGCGGCACCATCAACCTGCCGGACGGGCCGGTCGAGGTCTCGGGAAACGCCTGGCTCGACCGCGAATGGTCGTCGCAGCCGCTCTCCGCCGACCAGACCGGTTGGGACTGGATATCGCTTCATCTCGATACCGGCGATAAGCTGATGGGGTTTCAACTTCGCAATGCGGACGGAAGTGTTTACACGTCCGCGAGCTGGATTGGCGCGGATAGCGTCACCGAGCCCATTCCCGATCCGCACCTCAAGATGGAACCACTGTCCCGAACCGCGGTGGCCGGAAGGCAGGTGCCGACACGCTGGCGTGTGACCTTGCCCAGGCGAAATCTCGACGTCACGATTGACGCCGTCAACCCGAAGGCGTGGATGGACCTGTCCATAGCCTATTGGGAGGGCCCGGTCGCCGTGAGCGGCACACATTCAGGGATCGGGTATCTGGAGATGACAGGGTATCCCGTCAGCGCGGCGAACTAGAGTGCGGGGCGATGCAGATCGTCTGATTGTAATAACATTCACCGAACGAAAGCCCGTGCGTTACATAGACGGTCTTGCTGGCGGGACCGAGGTCAAACTCGTGAAGAGTGTAGGCCTCATCCGGCCATTTGTTGCAGCGGAGTATGATGGTGCCGGCGTGGCGCTGTTCACACTTATTGATTATCTGAATTGCGGTGCCGTTTGGTGCGACATTCAAACGAAGGCATCGAGGTTTTGAACCTGCGCATTTCTGTTCGCCCACCGCACCGCTCGAAACCGGTGGCAGCGGTGGCAAGACCGCGATAGGCCAGCGGGTAAGATGAGAGAGAATCTCTTGCGAGACCCTGTCCGGAAACTCGGTCACGAGCCGGTGTGCGGCAATCATTTTCACAAGTTTGTATGGCCCTTTCACATAGTCAGCGGTTTTTTCGGCGCCTTCTCGCGACAGTGAACGATCCTGGTTGCCCCAGATATAGAGTGTAGGCTGGCGTGTTTTTGCCACAACAGCACCGCTGAAGAAGCTGTTCGCGCGGTACCATTTCAGAGCTGCACTTAAGGCACCCGGCTCGGTGAAGACGCGCTCGTATTCATCGCGGACGGGAGCACTCATCATATTCCAGCTGTATCGTTTGAGATAAGCTGCCTGATTGAAACCGAAGATGAATTCACCGACACCGGGAATGAAGGTTAAAAGAGCATAACTGCTGCTTTTTAGCTGTTCGAGGCTGCCAAGCAGGGCCTCCCTCAATGCCTCAGGGTGGGGCGTCGCCAGCGACGTTACTGTCGCAACACGATCTGGATGCCGGTCTGCCGCCAACCAGGCAATCACACCCCCCCAATCATGTCCGACAATATGAAAGCGTTCGAAGCCAACTGCGTTGGCAATACCGATGGCATCGCCAACGAGGTTGTCCTTTGAGTATGACTTTACTCGTCCCGGTCGTGCGCCCGGGCTGTAACCTCGTTGGTCGAATGCGATGACGCGGAAACCATTCTTGGCAAGCGTATGGATGACAGGAGTCCACATGATAGACGTGGCAGGGTAGCCATGTAGAAGAACGACCCCGTCGCCTCCTGCATTTTCAAATCCGGCAACGCGTGCCCGGAAGAGCCGGCCATTGGAACGAACCTGCACGATGCCGTCTTGATGCTCAGGGCCAAACATCGGCAACTTGCGGGTCTCCTCCGTATGGCATGGAGGACAGTGTCGCGCCAATATGAGCCGATCATAGATGATTGCTGCAACGACCACGAAGACAACTGCTCCGAGCACGACAGCGGACGCTTTCAAGAATTTTCTCATTACACCGCTTTTCGGGGAAACTATGTGGTCGATTTTTTAGCGTGATATAATCTTCTAGTTCAACTTTGCAGGTCACCGGGGCATATCTGCTTCGAATTCCATTCCTGCAACCAGCACGCATCTTACTTCCGAGACCATTGCCGGGGGAGGGCTTGGGGCCGCGGGCGTGACAGCCGGGCCCTTCAAGGCCTGGATCAATGGTTTGGAAATGCGTGGAGAAGCAAGGCCGCCGGGCGAGATGCGCTGAGTAACCTGCGACTGAAGGTGAGGCGTCGCGACTTCTCCTGCGACGTGAAGCTCATCAGCGACGGCCCGCTGGTCTTCCATGGCGACGGCGGTTATCCCGTCAGCGCGGCGAACCAGGGTCCCGCCGGTCCGTCGCAAGGGACGTTTCGACGTGGGCAGCTATGCCGAGTAAGATCTCCGCCCTACCGTTACGAGGGCGCATCAACCGAATGCTTCCGCCTCTCGTCCTCTAGCTTGGCCAGGGCCAGTTCGCGTGAAGGGAACATGTCCGGATCGAAATCGTCCGATTTGACGGAGGCTGTTCCGCCGCCTTCTTCCGGCTCTGTCTCAACGTACCGGACGGTTCCAAGCGAGTAGTTGGCATTGACCTTTTTGCCTCGATGGGCAAACGCCACCCAGGCTTCCGGCCATATGCTGCAATCACGGTAGTTGACGATGAAATACCATTTGCGCCCGGTTGCCTCGACCATCTCCTCAACAACGTCATGGAAGTCGTTGACGATCTGACTGTTGGTGAATTCGAAACCGCTGAAATCGATTTCGACGGCGTCGATGTCCTCGAGGAATGCAATGCGCTCGGCATAGCGCTTGTCGTGCTTTGATGCGGACGGGCTATCGGATTCCTGGATTTCGCCCTGCCGACCGGCGGAGTAGACCGCGGTACCGAGGTCCTCGACGGCCTTTTCAAGTCGCGTGCAGGCGAGGATAGCCGTTTCCAGGAACTTCTGGCGCTCCTCCGCGTCGAGGTCCGGAAAGTCCCGCAGTATTTCCAGGTTCGCGCGCAGGGCCGTCAGCGGTGCCACGAACTCCTTCTCGACCTTGGTGTCGAGGGCCAGGGTCATGTCCGAATTGGTCTTTTCGGCCATCGTGTCCTACTTCGGAGATCCGGTCAGATTGCCAGATATTGCTGCCGCAGATCCGCATCGTCGAGGACCTCCTGAGAGACGCCGTCGAACACGATCTGTCCCATATCGAGGATAATCGCCCGGTCGGCCAGATGCAGCGCCGCGATCGCATTCTGCTCGACGATGATCGTGGTCATGCCCAACCCCTTGATCTCCTCGAGCGTGCGTTCGATTTCCTTGACGATGACGGGGGCGAGACCTTCATACGGCTCGTCGAGGAGAAGCAGTTTGATGTCGCGCGCCAAGGCGCGGCCGATGGACAGCATCTGCTGTTCGCCACCCGACAGCGTCGTGCCCTCCTGTGTTCTGCGCTCGCCGAGACGTGGAAAGAGGTCATAGATACGTTCGAGCGACCAGCCGTGCGGCGGTGCGATCTGGGCAAGCTTCAGGTTCTCTTCAACCGTCAGCCCCTGGATGATCCGACGGTCTTCGGGCACCAGGCCGATTCCGCTTTGGGCTGCCTCGTGCGCCGCCATCTCGTGGACCGGTTTGTGGTCCAGCCAAATCTCGCCACGCCTGAGCGCGGGGTTTTCGGTCCGGGCAATCGTCCTCAAGGTGGACGTCTTGCCGGCGCCGTTGCGGCCCAGCAAGGCGACGATCTCACCCTCGCGAACGTCGAAGTTCACGCCCTGGACGATATAGCTTTCACCGTAATAGGCGTGAATGTCCCAGCACGAGAAGAAAGCCGGCTGACCACCGGTCGTGAGCGTGGGCTTTTTGCCGGGTGCTTTCTCACCCTCGAAGTCGATTCCGAGCCCGCCACTCTCTTGCTTCGCCTTTTTGGTGACCCGTTCCATCTTGGTCATAGGTGTGCTCCTCCAAGATAAGCCTCCTGGACCTTCGGATCACCCTTGATCTCGTCAGGCGCTCCTTCCACGATCACGGCGCCTTGCGCCATCACGGAGATCTTCTCCGCGAGCGAGAAGACAACGTGCATGTCGTGCTCGATCACGATCTTGGTAATCCCGCGCTCGCCGATTCTCTTCAGCAGATCGATGGTGTTGTTGGTGTCGGCCCGCGACATGCCGGCGGTTGGTTCGTCGAGCAGGAGCAGCCGCGGTGCCTGCACCAGGCACATGGCGAGCTCAAGCCTGCGCTTGTCGCCGCGTGACAGCGAATTGGCCAGTTCATTACGCTGGTCCGCGAGACCCACGTCCTCAAGCACGTGTTCCGCCTGGTCGTTGACGTCTGTCTCGCGATCCATTCGACCCCAACCGTTGAGCACAAACGATCCGTCGCGCTTGGCGAAGGTGGGGATCATCACATTGTCGAGCAGTGACAGCTCACCGAATATCTCCGGTGTCTGGAAAACGCGGCAGACGCCCATCTGGTTGATCTCGTATGGCTGGCGGTTGAGAAGAGGCTGGTCGTCAAAGTTGACCTCGCCGGTATCCGGGACGAGCCGGCCGACAAAGGTGTTCAGCAACGTCGACTTTCCCGCCCCGTTCGGCCCGATGATGGCATGGACCGTACCTTCCTCAACATCGAGATTGATCTCGTTCAGCGCTTTCAGGCCGCCGAAATTCTTGTTGAGATTTCTCACTTTAAGAATGCCCATGTCGGTGCCTCACTCCGCCGCCGACGCTGCCGGCGCCGCCTTGCCGCTCTTTTCAGTTCCGGACTTGCGGCGAAACCAGCCCGCAACTCGCTGGCCGCCCTCGACGATACCGCCGGGCAGGAAGATGACCACGGCCATGAACATGACGCCGAGCGTCAACAGCCATCCGTCGCCGACAAACATCTGGGCGACCGTGACCATGGCGCTCTGCAGCCCGTCGGGCAGGCCGGAGAACATCTGATTGAGATCGGCCTCGTTGAGCCGTGAGAAGATATTCTCGAAATACTTGATGACGCCGGCGCCCAGCAACGGACCGACCAGCGTCCCCGCGCCTCCGAGGATCGTCATCAGGACGACTTCACCGGAGGCGGTCCAGAACATCCGGTCCGCGCCGGCAAGCGGATCCACGGCCACCATCAGCCCACCTGCAAGACCGGCATACATTCCCGAGATGACGAAGGCGGCGAGCGTGTAGGGCTTCGGATTGATTCCGGTGTAGTTCATCCGCTGCTGGTTCGACTTCACCGCGCGGAGCATGGCGCCGAAAGGCGAGCGGAAGATGCGAATCGAGATGTAGAACGCGATCAGCATGATCACCGCGCAGAGGTAGTATCCGAAATTGAAGGTGAACTTCCATCCGCCCACGGCCCACTCGAACCCGTCGCGCATTGCGATGCCGAAAAAGTTCGTGGCCGGAATGGTCCCGTCGACAGCCGAACTGCCCAGGATTCGCGGATCGTTCAGCGAGAGCTGCAGGCCGGTTTCTCCGGCGGTGATCGGCGTGAGCACCGAATACGCCAAGGCGAAGGACATCTGCGCGAAGGCGAGCGTCAGGATCGAGAAATAGATGCCGGATCGTCTGAGACAGATGTACCCGATGAGCAAGGAAAAGACCCCGGCCACTGCAACCGACGCGATGATCGCCGGCACCACGTTGACCGTCAGCAGTTTCATCATCCACACGCCGGCGTAAGATCCCACGCCAAGAAAGGCCGCGTGGCCGAAGGACAAGTAGCCCGTGAGCCCAAACAGGATGTTGAAGCCCATGGCAAAGATGCCGAAGATCACGAAGCGCTGCATCAGATCCGGGTAACCGGCATTGAAGCGTGCAAGCTCCGAGTCCTCCGGAAACGGATTGAGGAGGAACGGCGCCAACACGACCAGCGCGAGGACGATGAGCAGAAGCGTGGTGTCTTTGCGGCTAAGTCCGAGCATATGTCAGTCCTCCATGACGCCTTTTCGTCCCATGAGCCCGCGCGGCCTCACGAGAAGGACAATGATCGCGACCAAGTAAATGATGACCTGATTGATGCCGGGGACAAGGTCGATCACCGCGGACATGGAGGCGAAACTCTCCAGGATGCCAAGCAGGAATCCGGCAGCCACGGCGCCCGGCAAGCTGCCCATACCGCCAACCACCACAACGACGAAACTGAGCACCAGAAAGTTCATTCCCATATTGTAGTTGGGCGCCACAATCGGCGTGTACATCACGCCGGCGAGCCCGGCGACGATCGCTGCGATCGCGAACATGACCGTGAAGCGGCGGCCGATATTTATGCCGAGAAGCCCTACGGTCTCGCGGTCAGCCATGCCGGCCCGCACAACCATTCCGAACGTCGTGAAGCGCAGGAACGCAAACACCGCCGCGATAATGACGATCGCAAAACAGAAATAGACCAGCCGCCAATAGGGGTAGATGATCGAGAAGGGCTCGAAGCCGAGAAGAACGCCGAAATCGAAGGATCCCGTGAACGCCTCCGGCGCTGGCGTTGCGATCGGGTTGGCTCCATAGAAGTACTTTACGATCTGCTGGAGCACGATCGCCAGACCGAACGTCACCAGGATCTGGTCGGCATGGGGGCGTTTGTAGAAATGCTTGATGAGCCCGCGCTCCATGGCGAGGCCGATAAGCGCCATTACGGGAATTGCGAGCAATATGGAGAGCGGCACCGACCAATCTATGATGGCGCCGCCAATCTCGGGGCCAAGCCACTCTTCAATGTACCGGACCTCGACTTTCAGCGGGTTGCCGAGGAAATCCGTGCGGGACGGGTCGACCACCTGATGGGACAGGGTGAGGAACCGGTTCAGTGTGACGGCGCAAAAGGCACCGAGCATGAAAAGCGCGCCGTGGGCGAAGTTTACGACGCCGAGTGTCCCGAAAATGAGCGTGAGCCCGAGTGCGATCAAGGCATAGGCCGAACCCTTATCGAGCCCGTTGAGAACCTGCAGGATGATCACGTCCATTGCCCGAACCCCGTGAAGAGGGCCGCCGCCCTAGGGAAGGGCGGCGGCAGTGCTGCATCTGGTCGCGGGATGTGAGCCTTTTCAGACACCCCGCGGACCCTTTTGAGGAGAGTTACTCTCAGATCACCTCGACGCTCAGGCCGTGCCTGCATTGCAGGTGCCAAGCTCTCCGCCCGCGAATTGCGGATGGTCGTGCGGATAGGTCACCTGCTTGGCCGGGGTCTTTTCTACGATCTCCAGCAGATCGAACTCGCTTTCCGGCTTCTCCTTGCCGCGCACGACGAGCACGTCCTTGAAGCACTGATGGTCGTCTGCGCGATAGAGCGTCGGGCCGTTGCCAAGACCGTCGAACTTGAAGTCTTCAAGGGCCTCGACGACACCGCAGGGATGGAACGAGCCGGAGCGCTCGACCGCGTCCGCATAGAGAATCGCCTGGCAGTAGACCGTATGCGCGGCCTGGGACGGCGGGAAGCCGTACTTCGTGCCGAACGACTTGGTGAACGCCTTCGACCCATCGTCCGGCAGCGACCAGTGCCAGTTGGTGGAACCGAAGATGCCCTTGACGTTGTCACCTGCGCCTTTCGCCATCAGGCGCGAATAGAGCGGCACGACGATCTCGAAGTTCTTGCCGTTCGCCTGAGCATCGCGCAGGCCGAACTGCACGGCATTGGTCAGAGAATTGACCATGTCGCCGCCATAGTGCACCAGCACCAGCACGTCGGCGCCCGACTTCAGGACCGGCGCGATATAGGACGAGAAATCGCCTGCCCCAAGCGGTGTCAGAACCTTGTTGACGGTTTCCCAGCCGACGCCTTCCGTGGCCTGGGAAATCGCCTGCTCCGTGGTGTAGCCCCAATTGTAGTCGGCCGTCAGATAGTAAGCCTTGCGGTCTGCGCCATAGGCGTTCTTCAGCACCGGAGCCAGTGCGGCGCCGGACATGTAAGAGTTGAAGAAGTGACGGAAGCCATTGCGCCGGCGGTCTTTGCCGGTGGTGTCATTGGCATGGGTGAGGCCCGCCATGAAGATCACGCCGGCTTCCTGGCAAAGGGCCTGCACGGCCACGGCGGGTCCGGAGGACGAGCCGCCGGTGATCATGATCGCGCCGTCCTTTTCAATCATCGAACGCGCGGATGCTCGGGCCGCGTCGGTCTTCGTCTGCGTGTCGCCGGTAACGAACTCGACCTTCTTGCCGAGAATGCCGTTGCCCTTGAGCGCCTTGGACGAAAACGTGTTCATCATGCCGCCGTCACCCTCGCCGTTAAGGTGCTCAACGGCGAGTTGGAGTGCGCGCAACTGGTCCGCGCCCTCGTCGGCATAGACGCCGGACTGCGGAACGTTGAAGCCGAGAGTTACAGAGCTGCCCGTCGGCTTGTTGGTGAAGTCCGAGGCCCAGGCGCGGCTTGTGAAGATGGTCGGTGCGGCAATCGCGACACCGGCTGCAGCGCTCCCTTTTAACAGGCTGCGACGGCTCACGTAGAGTTTGCCCATTTGAAGTCTCCCTATCGATGTTGCGGGGGATTCGGACCGGGGCCGCGCGGCGCCTCTCAAGGTGCCACGGCGCGCCCCCGGCCGCTGGAGCCCGGTTCCTCCCATTCCCTTTACGCTGCCAAGATTTTGTAAAAGGCGCAATACTACCTTGTTATATAACGATTTTTTTGTAATTTTATTTTCTGAATATGTTGTCGATTTGAAAATATATTTACAGATCGATTGCAAGCGTCGGAAATCAAAAGGGAATCTCGAAATGGATCACTCCATCGTTGGGGCCCGGATTCGTCAAAGGCGGCGTGAACTCGGGGTGACCCAGGCCGATCTGGCCCAGCGGATCGGCATTTCTCCCAGCTACATGAACCTCATCGAGCTGAACAAACGACGGATCGCGGGTGCGCTGCTGCGCCGGACGGCGCATGCGCTCGACCTGCCTTTGGACGAGCTGGATGGCGTCTCCGAGAGACGGCTGGTGGAAACCCTGGTCGGTCTCGCGCACAACCCATCGTTCCGCAAACTGGGCGTGGAAGGTGAACGCGTGAACGAACTGATCGGCCGGTTCCCGGGTTGGGCGAGGGCGCTTGGTGCGCTCGCCCACTCGGAGCGCGAGGCGAGCGTTCGTGTGCAGACGCTGTCAGACCGCCTGTCGAATGATCCGTATCTCAGCGAAACGCTGCACCGGATGCTGACGCGCATCGCGGCCGTCCGCTCGACGACGGAAATCCTGACCGAGTATGTGGATATTCCCGAAGACCAGCGCGACCGGTTCAATCGCATCGTTCACGAGGAGATACGTACCCTTTCCGATGTGGGTGAGGCGATGGTGGCTTATCTTGATCACACCGATCAAACGGATCGGATCCTAACGCCGGTCGACGAAGTGGAAGCGCTCTTCAACGCCAGGGACAATCGCTTCGCCGAAATCGAACAGGCCGCGCGCCCGCTCAGCCCTTTGTTGAGCGATCCCCATCCGGTTTCGCGGCGGCAGAAGGCGATGGCTCTGGCCGAAGAACATTTGAGTGGGGCGATTGACGCGTTGATCGAGCAGCAGGCTCAGATCAAGACGGCTGCCGCCGGCAGCCGCGCACGGCGCGCCCTTTCTGACTATGCGGTCGGGGCGATCTTGATGCCGATGGACGCCTTTACCGAACAGGCGGTCGCCAGCCGGTACGACATCGAGGTCCTTGCCGAACTGTTCTCGGCCGACGTCGAGGCCGTCTGCCACCGGCTCACCGCGTTGCCGCGCGCGGAGGCAGTGCCGCGGTTCGGATACTTTCGCGCCAATGCGGCGGGAATGATCATCGAAATGCTCGGGCTGGAGGGCCTTTCGGTTTCGCGTTACGCGGCCGCGTGTCCGCTCTGGGTTCTCTTCCGGGCGCAACAGTCTCCGGAAGCGACGATCCGGCAACGCGTTCTGTTTCCCTCCGGTGAGAGGTTTGTGTTCGTCGCCCGTGCCCGTCACACGGGTCCGAGCGGCTTTGGCAAACCGCGCCACTACGTCACCAACATGGTGGCCATGAAGGAGGACGATGCGCGCCACACCGTCTACGACCCGGGGCCTTCCGCGATCGTCGAAGAGGTTGGACCGAGCTGCCGCCTGTGCCCGAGAACCACTTGCGTGCACCGTGTCGAAGACCCGCTGTCGGAGTGATTGAAAATTGGGCATTGTGGTGGCGTCAAATTTGCCATCTAATCGGAGTCAAAAAAACTCGCGGAAGACGAGATGCACTTAAGGGAGAAAACAAGCACCGATGGCGAAGCGCTTATTGTTGGCAGAGGACGAGCCGAATATTGTCGAGTCCCTGTCGTTTTTGTTGGGTCGCGCGGGTTTTGATGTGACGGTGAAGACCGATGGGCGGCAAGCGCTTGATGCCGCGCTCAACGATACGCCGGACCTCCTCATTCTTGACGTCATGCTACCCGAAATGAGCGGCTATGAAGTGTTGCGGCACCTGCGTGCGGACCGGCGTGCCGAAAAACTACCCGTTCTGATGCTGACCGCGAAGGGACAGCGTGCCGATCGCAAGACCGCACTCGAATGCGGTGCCGATATCTTCATGACGAAGCCGTTCGCAAATTCCGAGATCATTGCCGCGGTCAACAAGCTGGCCGGCGTGACTGCTGATTGATCGGTCGGGAACCGGACATGTGACCGATCTCAGGGACACGCATCTCAGGCGCCGCAAGGTTCGCGACCGCTCCATCGTGCATGTGCTTGTCGGGACGGCGCTGTTCATGCCGCCGATAGTTGGCGTCTCGCAGATCGATGCCAAGATCGGCGGGGTGCCGGTTCCGTTGCTTTACGTGTTTGGCGTCTGGGCACTGCTCATTGTCGCGGCGATGTTGCTGGCTCGTCGCCTGAGCGGGTCAGAGATACCGTCGGGTTCGGCGGAAACGGCCGACCCGGACACCTGATGCTTTCCGTCGACGTCCTTTTGGCGGTGTGCCTCGGATTTGTTGCGCTGTTGTTTGCGGTTGCCTTTCTGGTTGACCGCCGCACGCGCGAAAGACCGATCCTCTGGCTGCAATCGCCGGTCGTCTATACGCTCTCCATATCTGTCTATTGCACATCGTGGACGTTCTACGGCGCCGTGGGGTCGGCGGCGCGGAACGGCCTGGAGTTCATTGCCATCTATCTTGGGCCGACACTCGTCTTCATTGGCTGGTGGTGGCTTCTGCGCAAGCTCGTGCGTATCGGCCGTGCGCACCGGGTGACTTCCATCGCCGATCTGATTTCCTCGCGCTACGGAAAGAGTTCGAGCCTCGCCGTTCTGGTCACGGCCATTGTCGTGATGGCCACCACGCCATACATCGCCCTGCAGCTCCAGTCGCTGACCCGCAGCTACCAGGTCATCGATACCGACGCCGACGGGTTCGTTACAGCGCTCTCGATCGCCGCGGGCATGGCCTTGTTCACCATTCTCTTCGGAACCCGCAACCTGGATGCGAACGAGCGACATCATGGTGTGATCGCGGCCATTGCATTCGAGGCGGTGGTCAAGTTCGTTGCGCTGGTTGGCGTCGGGGTGTTCGCGACCTATGGCGTGGCCAACGGGCTTTCCGATGTGTTCGCCGATGTCGATATGGAAGCGCTCGGCGGTGAGGATATCTTCGGTCCGCGCTGGGTCACACTGATCTTTCTTTCGGCCACCGCAATCATCTGTCTGCCGCGTCAGTTCCAGGTGACCGTTGTCGAGAACATCGATGAAAGCCATCTGCGCATGGCGTCATGGCTGTTCCCTCTGTACCTGCTCGGCATGTCGATCTTCATCATGCCGATTGCGCTCGTCGGGCTGCAAACAATGCCTGCTGGTGCCAATCCCGACCTGTTCGTGCTGACCATTCCGCTCGCGCACCAGCAACACGAACTGGCGCTTCTCGCTTTTCTCGGTGGATTCTCTTCCGCCACGTCGATGGTGATCGTCGCGGCGATTGCCGTTTCGACAATGATCTCCAACCATATCGTTATGCCAATCATCCTGAGTTTTCTGCCGTCGGATCGCGCGGTCAGCGGCGACGTCCGCGCGTTGCTTCTGAGCTCCCGGCGCATCAGCATCGCCATCGTCCTCGGCCTCGGCTTCATTTATTTCTGGCTGAGCGGTGGATCGGGCGCACTCGCTGCCATCGGGCTCATCGCCTTCGTCGGCGTGGCCCAGTTCATGCCGGGCCTGATCGGCGGCATCTTCTGGCGCGGCGCCACCCGTGCCGGAGCCATCGCGGGCCTCATCGTCGGTTTCGTGCTCTGGAGCTACACCTTGTTCCTGCCGAGTTTCGAGGGCGGGTTTCTCATCACTTCCTCAGTTCTGGCGAATGGTCCTTGGGGCATCGAGGTGCTCCGCCCGCAGGCGCTGTTTGGTCTGCAGGGAATGGACCCGCTTGTCCATGCTGTTGTGTGGAGCGTTGGCATGAACGCGCTTGTGTTCCTGATTGTGTCGTGTCTGACACGCGCCAGCATGCTTGAACGTTTGCAAGCCACGCTGTTTGTCGACGTCTACCGGTCCGCCGGCGGCGCGCCGGTAAGGGTGGCGACAACCTCGGCCGGGGCCGAGGATCTCTTTGTCCTGGCGCAGCGTATACTCGGCACGGAACCGGCACGGCGCCTGTTCGACGAGATGGCGCGGGTGCAAGGCGTGAGCAGAGAATTGCCCCACGTCAATGATGCCGTAATCGCACGTCTGGAAAGGGAACTCGCGGGTTCGATCGGTGCTGCTTCCGCGAATGCGATGGTGCAGCGTATCGCTGGGCGGCAGACCGTCGGCATGACCGAACTCATCGATATCGCGGACGAAACCCAGCAACTGATCGAGACAACGCGCCAGCTTGCCGAAAAATCCCAGGAGCTTGAACAGACGGCCGGCGAACTCACGAGTGTCAATGAGCGGCTGCGCTCGCTTGACGCGCAAAAGGACGAGTTTGTGGGTCAGGTCAGCCATGAGCTGCGAACACCGATGACGTCGATCCGGTCGTTCTCGGAAATCCTGATGGACGACGGCGATCTGTCTTCCAAAGACCGCAACCGCTTTATCGGCATCATTCATGAGGAGAGCCGGCGATTGTCCAGCCTGCTCGATGAACTCCTCGATATGAACCGGCTCGAAACCGGCAAGGTGAATCTGCGTCTCGAACCGATCGATGTGACGGATGCCGTGCGTCGCGCGCTCGACTCGGTGACCGGAATGACGCGAAAGGCCGGCATAACCGTCAGCACCGAACTGACCGAGAATGTGCCGCATGTGCGTGCGAACAGTGACCGGCTCCATCAGGTCCTGATCAACATTCTTTCCAACGCCGTGAAATACAACATTTCGGACACGCCCGAGATTTGCGTCCGGACCACTGCGAACGAAAAGTCGTTCTGGATCGACGTAATCGACAATGGCGGCGGTGTAACGCGTGAGGATGCGGCCGTCATCTTTGAGAAATTTGCCCGGGGCAGCCGGGCGGGCCGCGATCACGGTGCCGGCCTGGGACTGCCGATTTGCCGGGCGATCATGCGCGCCATGGGCGGCGATGTTTCCGTCGAGTTTGCGCGCGACGGCACAAGCTTCTTCCGCATCATCCTGGTTCCGTGTCCGGAAACGGAGCTTGCATCGCAGCCGGTGGCTGAGTAGGTGCCGCCGCCGGAACGTCTCGGACGCATAGCCTTTTTTGCGCTTGGCTTCGGCACAAGTCGAAGTGGTGCTCGGCCTTCGCGCTGCTGGTCTGTTCACGAGCGGGAAAGGGGGCAATCCGGGGGGTGTCGCACAGACGCTCCCTACTGACCCGGCGCCGTACTGAGCGGCAGCTATCTGTACCGCGTCGTCTGATTGACCCTTGGATGGTTTGCACATAATCATATATGATATATGAAATAGGAAAACCGGGAGATTTGCCACATGAAGAACAGCTCATTTCCGCTCGAGGGACTTGGCGAGGAGGCACTGTTTGAAGAGATGCTTGCGGCGAAATCCGACGACGTTGACTGGCGCGCCGGAAAGCTGCCCGGCTTCTACGTCCACTTCGCCAACGATGCCGTAAAGGACGTTGGCATGTGGGCCTTGCGGGAGTTTCACGCGTCGAATGCCCTGGGCCCTGGTGCGTTTCCATCGATCAGGAAATTCGAGACCGATCTCGTGCAGTGGGCACTGGAACTGTTCAATGCGGATGTTGGATGCGGCAGTGTGACCTCTGGCGGAACGGAGAGCATCTTCCTGGCCGCGAAGACGGCGCGCGAGTGGGCGAAAGAGAACAGGCCTGAAGTCGAGCGACCGAAGATGGTCCTGTCCCATAGCGCGCATCCGGCCTTCAACAAGGCGGCGAAGTATCTGGAGTTCGATGTCATTCGGGTGGAACCCCGGTCCGATTTCAAGACGGACATCGAGGCGCTGACGGCGGAGTTGGATTCCGATACGGTCCTTATGGCGGGCTCCGCACCGCAGTTCACCTATGGGGTGTTCGATCAAATCAAGGAACTCGCCGGGATCGCCGAGGAACGCGATATCTGGTTCCACACGGACGCATGCGTTGGCGGGTTCTTTTCCCCGTTTGCAGAACAGCTCGGACATGACATTCCGCCATGGGATTTCCGCGTTCCCGGCGTGCGCTCGATATCCGCCGATTTGCACAAATATGGTTTTTCACCCAAAGGCGCCTCTGTCGTCGCGTTTTCCGATCCGGCCTATCACCGATATCAGGTGTTCGATTTCAACGACTGGTCGCGCGGCCGCTATGTGACGTCCACATTCGCGGGCACGCGCCCCGGAGCCAACATCGCCGCCGCGTGGGCGGTCATGCGCTATCTTGGGAACGAGGGGTATCTGGAGATTGCCGCCCGCATCTGGGAGCTGCGGGAGAAACTCATCGATGGAATTCGATCAATTGACGGCGTCGAGTTGTGCGGCGAACCGGAGCTCACGCTGATGAGCTATCGCTCGGACAGCCTGGATATTTACCAGATCGCTGCGGGGCTTTCGTCCAGGGGTTGGTATACGGTAGCCCCGTCTCCGAACCCGCCGGCCATCAATCTGGGAATCCTGAGCCTCGCATTCGGCGAGGTGATGGACGCGTACCTGCAGGATCTGCGTGAGGTCGTAAAACAGATTCAACAAGGCGATCACGTGTTCGAAGCGACCGACCTCGGATCCTACGGAGCGGCCTAGGTTCAATCGACATTCAGGATTCCGTTTGGGTTTGATGTGTGATTCATAGACTTCCAGATTCGCGGTTCTGGAGGTCTATGATGCACAAACGCTACGAACTGAGCGCCGTTCAATGGCGGAAGATTGCAGGGCTTTTGCCGGGCAAGGCCGGGGACCCGGGCCGCTCGGGCGCCGATAATCTCACTTTCGTCAACGGTGTCCTCTGGGTTTTGCGCTCGGGCGCTCATTGGCATGACCTGCCTGAGCGCTATGGCAAGTGG
>JANQLP010000111.1 GCA_028280515.1 Hyphomicrobiales bacterium | reverse complement strand
TCCGCCGCGCGCGTGATCGACACCTGCCGCGGTACGGCGAGCGAAGAGCGATTGATCCTGCTGCATGCGCCTTTGCTTTACGCGCCGATCCTCATGGATGCGGTATGGTTCGATCATGCGGGTCGGATCGCCCAAAACCGCGAGAAAGACGATTGCCACGAAAAACCCGACGCACCCCGCCTTGAGATTCTTGCCGTCTTCCATGAGAAGGATCAGCCGAAGAACCTTGCCCGGGTGGAGTATTCCGGTCCGGCGGATCGGGTGCCGTTTCTCGACGAGGTTTTCACCGAGATCGGCAGGCCGGGCGGCGCCTCGGCGCGCCTGTCCTATTGGGGTGGCAGCGGCGACAAGACGGCGTTCCTCGGGGCGGACCGCGGCCCTGAAGGCGATATCGATGCGCTCTCGGATTTGGCCGACCGCCTGCTCGATGCCATGCTCGCCGGCAACCGGCCGCTCACGCGATGGCGCACGCGTTTCTTCCAGATTCTCGATGCTTCGAAATTCAAGCTCCCCTCCACAGGCCTCGATGCTTCAGAGATCGAGCTTGCCCCCATTCGCTCCGATGCTGCGGAGATGTTCGTGCCGGCGCCGCCGCCGCCTGAACCCACCGACGAAGAAGGCAAGCGTGAGGAACCCGAGGAGGTGAAGAAACGACGCCGGGAGTTCGAGCAGGAGCGCGCTTATTTCTTTCCCCACCTTCAGCGTTTCATCGCTCCCCGGCGCAATGGCGATCCGGCGAGCCGATCCGGCGAGGTCGAGGGAGAACGTGAGGTCGGCGTGGAGCTCTTGAAACCGGGCAGCCGGCTCAATCTCGACGATCTGGCGATCCGCTCGTGGCGTCTCGTCGAGCCGGACATGTCGATCACGGTCGAGTCTCAGCAAGAACCCGCCTTCAGATTACGCGAGAAAGTCCATTCGGTGGTGGTGCATCTCGCTTACGGTCGCCTCGTCGTGCTCGAATGGACATTCGGCGGCGATCCTTTTCTCGACAAGTATGGCCCGCTGTGGCAGCGGTTGCTGAAAGCGCCCGCGGCAAGCGCGGAAGAGCCGCGGCGCGTACATACGCTCGCCAATCTGCTCGATTTCAATTTCGCCGCCCGCATGTGCCGTTCGCCATATCGGGATCCATCCAATAAAAGGGTCATCGAATTGCGTCTGGGCAAGCGGTGGAGCGGGGTAAACCTGCCTACAAACGTACGCTACAGGTTCGGAGACGAGGTCGATGTCGACCAGGCGGCCTTGTCCGGATGGTTTGCGCTCATGGCAAGGGCCGTGCTTGAGCCGCTTGGCTTTTCCGACATAACAAAGCTCAAGCTCGTGTTCGATGAGCGGGCGCGTGCGGTAGTGGCGGCAACCGGCGTCGGCCGGACGCCGCCGTCAGGTGCGGCGCGCGAGCGCTTCAACAATATGCTCGCGCGGTTCGCCGGCCTCGACAACTATGGACCCGACTATTTCTACGCGCAGGCATTCACCCAGCGCGAGCTGGCGGCCTGGCTATACGACCGGTTCGCGCCAATGAGCCTTTACTATGCGACCAGCCATAGCCTTGCCTATTGGGGCGAGGAGGGAGAGTTCGCTGAAGACGTGATCGCGGACTTCCACATGCCGACGATGTACCGTCGGATGTTTCTGGTCGTGCTTCTCTATAGCGCGACCTTCGACGTCCTGGCCCACCGCCTCGGGGAATGGTCGCGCAAACGCCTCTCGCTCGAACATGCGTTGCAGGAAAAGGTCAGGGAATTCGACGAAGATCCGAGCCTGCATGCATTCGCCGCGCGCGAACGCAAAGAGCGTAAGCTCGACCGGGTCGCCGAAGAGACCAGCCGGATCAAGACCGAGATGAACGCTTTTGCCAATGCCTTGTGGTTTGAGACGGTCTCGCCGCAGATTCAAGGCGACGAGCTGTTTCGAAAGATGACGTCGCAGGTCCCGGTCAAGGCGCACTACGAAGAGCTGATGAGGGAGGTCGAGCGCACCGAGCAGCTCGAACGTCAGGATGCCGACCGGCGGCAAGAGGAGCGTCGACGCGTGCTCCAAACAGTCGTCGTCTTCGCCGCCACGTTGACTTTGGTGTTTACGTTTGCCGCCGCCAAGATGTTTCCATTTGATGCGGACCGCAGTTCGCTATGCTGGGCATTCGTCCTGCTCTTGATAGCCGTTGCTATTAGCTTTGGCACGACGGTCGCTTACGTCGCGCTGACAGAGGGCAGGGGCGTGCGAAATGCGTTTCGCCGCCTTTGTGTGCATGTCTTCGACTACGGGGCTACAGTGACATTACCATGCTGGCGGGCGCGCAAGAAACCGACCGATGAAGCTGATCGCTAGAAGTTACTCTCATGCATTGCAACTAACTGATTGCAGCAGTCTGGTGACGGAAACACAGCTGCCTAGCGGCCGAATACACGGCATCGGCGTCAGCTTCGCAGGGCCCAGCCCGATTCCCGACAAAAAAGGCGATCGAATCCCGAGCAAGAAATTCCAAAGTGCATCATTAAGCCTGTTGCGACGAGCTCTGCAGATAGCTTCGCGCCACCTTTCTTGCGGCGTCTCCAGGGAAGTCAAACAGCTTCAGCCAGAATTCATCGCACTCAAGGCTCAGATAATCAATAGAACCTAGGCCACCGGCACGAACTGCCCCAGGCCGCGGTGGCAGGACCATCCAAAGGCAAGCGGCCCCGTCACCGGCCGATCGAATACGAGCCGGAAGAAAAGGGCCGCTTCGGGCGGACGTTGTTCTCCATCATCCCGCGCCAGATGGAATTCGTTGGGCTTGAGCAACTCCCCGCCAAGGTGGATTTGGGAAACCTGCGTCGGACCCGCCGAAAGCGCCGCGGCGAGATCACGTCTGGTAATCTCATAGCGAAGTTGCTTGGCCGCGTCTTTCATACCCGATCGGCGCTCATTGGGCGGCAGGTAGGCGGTCCGCGACACCCAATGGGTCGCCGGCCCCGAATGTCCGGCCTGGTCGAGGGGACCCATGCGCTCCGCGACAAGGTCCACCAGATAGCCGTTGGAGAGCATCAGGCGATCGGTCGCAGCGAGTAGCCGCAGCGCTGCCGGATCAAACCCCATCGCCGCCGCCACCGAGATATGGTCGACAAAGCCGTCGTCATCCTCGTCCTCCGGCAGCAGGAAAGCATGCCCATGGCGCCAGCGTGAGCGCTTCGCGTGAGTGGCCGGCACGCCGCTATCCCGTTGAACCGAGTTTTCGGTGCTGCTCGCGAGTTTGGGACCGTGCAGGCAAACCGGCAGACGACGATGACCGCTGATGGTCCAGCACGTATCGGTCAGCGCCGCGAAAACCGCCTCGGCGACCGGCAAAGCCCAGGTCAGCGGAATGGCAGCCGATTGCGGTGCAAGCCGCCAACGCCAGGCCTGCGCGAGCGGTTCATGACGGACCGGTGAGTTACCGCCGGACCGTCCGGAACGAGCGCCGATTTCTCTCTCTGTCATGCCGGATTTCCGAGAGTTTTGGCGCGACTTTCGCCCGACCAATGATTGGGCGGGCGAAACCAAAGACGCAGTTCGGTCGGACATTACGCAAGCTTGCCGGATTCGTCCAATGAGACACCGGCGACGTCTCAATGAGGCCGCACCACGCAAGGTGATGCGGGGGCGGAGTGACACTCATCCCCGATTACTATGCGTTTCAATGAGGCCGCGCCACGCAAGGTGATGCGGGGGTAAGGTGCATTCAAAAAAATTGCGCAACACGTTTCAATGAGGCCGCACCACGCAAGGTGATGCGGGCCCGTCGCAAAAGCAGAACAAAACGGCCTGCGTGTTTCAATGAGGCCGCACCACGCAAGGTGATGCGGGCAAGGACAATGAAGACGAAAGGGTAAGCTTTGAGTTTCAATGAGGCCGCACCACGCAAGGTGATGCGGGGGCGATAGGGGGTTGGGTGTATTTAATTTAGCCGTTTCAATGAGGCCGCACCACACAAGGTGATGCGGGAAACACCCCTGTCCAGGGTTGGACTTTCGTCAGTTTCAATGAGGCCGCACCACGCAAGGTGATGCGGGATGTAGCACTGGCCAGTATTGCGATGCGTGATCGTTTCAATGAGGCCGCACCACGCAAGGTGATGCGGGGAGAAGAGGGTCGCCGGCGAGGCGGCGAAGGCCGCGTTTCAATGAGGCCGCACCACGCAAGGTGATGCGGGGTGAAGCGGAGGCAAATGCGGCCGTCGAGATCGTTTCAATGAGGCCGCACCACGCAAGGTGATGCGGGGCGGAGTGAGTGCGCGCCTGTAACCCGGAGCGGTTTCAATGAGGCCGCACCACGCAAGGTGATGCGGGTGGAAGAGGAGCAGCGCACTGCGCCGATGCGCGTTTCAATGAGGCCGCACCACGCAAGGTGATGCGGGGTGGGTCGGTCGACGTCGACGTTTATTGCTTTGGTTTCAATGAGGCCGCACCACGCAAGGTGATGCGGGGTACCCGTGTGGTAAGTGGAACTGCCCGGCGCGTTTCAATGAGGCCGCACCACGCAAGGTGATGCGGGAGCGAGACGCTCGCGCGCCTCTTCTAATTCAGGTTTCAATGAGGCCGCACCACGCAAGGTGATGCGGGAGGGTGTCTGTAACCTAACGATTTCAAAGAGCAATTTCCAGCGTTTTGACGAGGTGGTCCACAACCGATGAAATGCACGTCAAAAACCCTCATTTTCAGGTTCCGATTTTTGCATAAAATCACGCGAAGTCAATAGTTTGCCGAGGTTCAGCCTGCTCACAAGGTTGCGTGTCGCCGATCTCTCAATTGCGTCATCTTATTGTCGTCGTTCTGTCATCTCTTTCTCGTACGGTTTTTAGAGTGTCGTTTTTTGCACGGCTCCGTTGCGTAGAGGGGGCGTTTCGGCCATGACGCAGTGGTTCAGTCTGCGGAATTTGTTCCGGCGCAGCACGCCTCTCGACACGACATTGTGGCCGCCCCCCGCGCCACCCCCGATGGACGATGTCGTCGAGGGTGAAGAGAGCCGCCAGATCTCTCCGCTTGCCGCTCCCGTTCACGTCTATTCCGGCTCGGCCGTCGTGCGCGTCGACAATGGCGTTTTGGTTGTCGAGCGCGAGGACGAGCAGCGCTTCGAGCGGCCGATCGAGCTGGTCTCGGACGTGCACATCCACGGCTGGGCGACCATCACCAGTCCATGCGTCGGGCAAAGAGCGCAGCTGCTTTAGTTTGGTTCGATCGCGCTCTATTACTCTTTTTGTTTTGTCGCATGATCTTGTCCGAAAAGTCTGCCAACTTTTCGGGATCATGCTCCAGCGGCCGGCGACTCGCAACTCGCAGCGCGGCCGGACAAAGACGCGGCCTGGACGTCGGCTCCGGTCCGACGTCGCGACGGCTGACAGGCAGGATCGCAAGCTTCGACCGCTGCCCCTGGCGAGGTTTGATCAAGCCGGGTGAGCATGTGTGATCAGTGATCAGAGCGAACCTCCGGCTGGAAAGCCGAAAAAAATTCTCTGGGATTTCGTGGTATTAAACGCGCGCTTACCCGACCGGTCGCGGAGTGGAGATACTGAAGGTTTATACCCCCCCCCCACCCCTTTACTCTGAGCGCTGGCATTCAGTTGGGCCGTCGGTACGCTTTCCGCATCCTCGGCCTGAAGAAGCCTGTGCGTTTACGCGAGCGCTCAACGAATGCCCCGCCGTGACCGCCAGACATGATCTGGGCGCGCTCATCCTCCGAGTGCCTTCAAAGCCTGCGCCGCGATCGTAGCTCCGGGCAAGCGGCCTTCTATGGGCGCACACGGCCTATCGTAGTCGGGCATCGATGTCGCGAGTGCGGACGCTCGAGGATCCAGGGCGCCGTATCGCGTGTGATCCGCGCCTTGCACCGACATCGAGCCCGTGCCACGACTGCTCGGACTTGCCCATGTGCTCGGGGCTGTTGCATTCGCTTTGCCCCGGACATTGACGGCCCGCTGTGCCAGTCAATTCCTCGAATTCTACGAAATTCTGGTTTTTTGGGAGCGTTATGGGCGGATTGCAGAAGCGGCCTGGAAACCCTCCCATTTTTTAAATCTTTTGTATGTACAGTATCTTATTCTCTCAAATGGGTAGGTTTTTTGGGTTGGGAGGTTTTCCTTATACGTATATAATAGGCCTTCTTTTGATCTTCGGGCCAACCGGCGCCGCTATGACGCCGGCGCATACCCGCCGGAACGGCAAGCTGTACCGCTATTACGTCTAGACGGATGTGCTGAAGCGCGACGCTGGTTCTTGCTCAATCAGACGTGTGCCTGCCGGTGAAATTGAGGCCGCGGTCATCTATCAGTTGCGCGGTTTGCTGCGCGCGCCGAAGATCGTCGTGCGCACCTGGCGGGTGGTACGGCAGTCGGGCGAGGAGATCTTGGAAGCCGAAGCGCGCGCGGCGTTGGAGTGGCTCGATCCGCTACGGGACGAGCTTTTTCCCGCCGAGCAGGCCCAGATCGTGCAACTCCTCGTCGAGCGCGTCGACATCCGTCCCCAGGGCGCGGACATCAGGCTGCGCACCGAAGGTCTGACAAGTCTCGTTTCAGACCTGCACGCGGTGCGGCCAGAGGAGCGGACGGCGGCGTGATGAAACTGACCAGCAGTGGCGACGACGGTCGCACCATGACAGTGCGGGTGCCGATCACCATCAGAGAGCGCGGCGGGCGTAAGCTCATACTTGCGCCCGCCGGTGGATCGACCGCGATCAATCTCGTCACTCGCCGCGTGGATAACGCCATGGTCAAGGCGATCGCCCAGGCGTTTCGCTGGCGCGAGATGCTGGAGAGCGGCGAGTATTCCTCAATCACTGAGCTCGCCGCCGCGGAGAGTATCAACCAGTCTTACATATGCCGCATCTTGCGGCTGACGCTGCTCGCGCCGGAGATCGTCGAAGCGGTTCTCGATGGTCACCAACATGGTGGGCTGAGCCTCGCGACGCTAATGGAGCCATTTCCGGTCGACTGGCGGCAGCAACGCGCTGTGCTCATGATAAGCATCTGATCCTATTGCTGTTCCTGTTCCTTCTCTCGCTGCGCGAGAGACGCACTGGTTGTCCCCGTCCAGCCGGTTGCGGAATGTGCCGATTTCACGCGATGATGCGCCGCTCAACGTGATCTCACCAACCCCATGAATACTGACGCTTTCCATCCCGAGGACAGGGCGCGATCGGCGATCGACCGCCAACTCGGCGCGTCGGGATGGATCGTGCAGTCCAGAGAAGAGATGAACCTCGGCGCCGGACTCGGCGTTGCCGTTCGCGAGTTTCAAACCGCGTCGGGGCCGGTTGATTTTGCGCTCTTTGTCGACCGACGCCTGTGCGGCGTGATTGAAGCAAAACCGCAGGGCACGACGCTGTCTGGCTTTGCCGAGCAGGCGGCACGCTATATCGGCTGATGTGCCGGAGCAGCTCGTTCGTGGCGCATCGGCGACAAGGACCGCGCGGCGATCGTGAGGGCTGCCGGCGGCGTCGACCTCGCTGGCATTGCCGGCCGGCTCTTGAGTGCGATCGACCCAGATGCGCTGGCAATGCGCCTGCCGAAAGACGCGCCAGAAGCCGAGCGGCACAAGGCGCGCGCGGCGTCGAAGGACGAGGCTGCGACGATTCTCGATGACCCTGCGCTGCGGCGGCTGCTCGTCGACATCAAGGCCGCCGCTGACATCCGCATCGATACCATCTCGACCGACGCGGTCGTGTCGTCCGGCTGGGACGAGAGGCGGGCGACGGACACTGTTTCAGGTTCCGCCTTACCAGAGGCCGTACTCGTGGACGACAGAGCAGACCAGTGAACTGCTCGACGATATTGCAAATGCATGTCCCGAGACCGGTGAGATCGCGAACGCGAGCCCCTGCTTCCTCGGCAGCATTCCTTTCAAGGACCCGCAAAAGCCTGAGGCTGACGTTGTCGATGGCCAACAGCGCCTCGCGACGCTGACGATCCTGCTCAGCGTCCTACGTGACCTTGCAGAGCCGAAAGTCGGTCAGGCGATCCATGACTACATCTGTCAAACCGGCGATCCGATCAAGGGGACGATGGACGTGTTTAGATTAACTCCGCGTCCTCGCGAGGCCGATTTCTTTCGCGGCGTGATTCAGACCGAAGGGAAGACTCTGACGCTGCCAGACCCGCGGCAGTACCGGGATGCGCGCGAGCGGATGGTCGAAAACGTGGTTCTACTAAGAGAAAAGCTCATCCACTTGACGCCAGAAGAACGGCGTCGGTTGACAATGTACATTGCCCAGCGCTGCTATCTCGTCGTAGTAGCGGCATCGGACCAGGAGTCGGCCTTTCGGATATTCTCTGTCCTGAACTCGCGTGGACTTGATCTATCCCCTTCGGACATACTGAAAGCC
>JANQLP010000073.1 GCA_028280515.1 Hyphomicrobiales bacterium | reverse complement strand
CTGCCGGCCGGCATCCTCGCCGATCACGTCTCCAATCGGGGCCGGCTGCTGGTCGCCACGTTCTGGTGGGTCGCCGTCGGGTATCTGCTGGCCGCCATGGCGCCGGGATTCTGGAGCCTCGCGCTGCTGCTTGCCGTCGCGGGCATGGGCGATGCGGCGTGGCACCCGATCGCCACCGGCGTACTCACGCGCAACAGTAAGGAACGGCGCGCCCACGTGCTCGGCATTCATGCCATCGGCGGCTCGCTTGCCGAAGTGCTGTCACCGCTTGCCGTCGGCTTTCTCCTCGCTTTTGTCGACTGGCGTCAGGCACTGGCGATCGCCGTGCTGCCCACCGTGCTGATGGGCTTGTGCTTCTTCCAGGTGGCACGTGCGGTTCCACGCGTCGAGAAGAAGTCGGTCAGCAAGCAGGACATGCTCGACCTTCTGAACAAATGGCGGCAAGGCAACGGCCTTCGCATGGTGGTGATGATCTGCTTTTACAACATGGCGCTGATGGCGCTTCTCAGCATGATCCCGCTCTATCTCGCGGACCGGCACGGGTTCGGGCCGGCGGCGGCCGGCCTTGCGTTCTCGACCATGTTGATCGTCGGCGCGCTGGCGCAGCCCTGGGTCGGCAAGATCTCCGACATCGCCGGACGCCGGCCGGTCGTCGTGCTCGGCAATTTCGCGGCGGCCCTGGCGATCGTGTTGCTGGTTTTGCAGCCGCCGCTCTGGATCATGATCGCCGCGATGATCGTGGCGGTCGCGGCACTGACCGCAATCCGCGCCGCCATTCTCGCAGGTGCCGTCGATCACGCCGGGCACAGCGAAGGGACGACACTGGGTCTCGCTTTCGTGCTGATGGACGGCGTCGGCGCGCTCGGCGCGGTGCTCGCAGGTATCGCGGCAGGATTTTCATGGCCGCACATGTTCATCCTCGCCGCCGCCTTCGCGCTCGGCGCCGCAGCGCTGGGCTTTGCCACCGTCTTCGACCGCCATCCAGCTTCCGTCACCACTTAGGCGGCACCAATTCCAGCATCGGCGGGAAACACGCGCGTTTCTAGAGTGGCTGCCTAATCTGCCGCTCGATCCGATACTGACTTGAGCCGTAAACCGGTAAGCTCAGGAGATTCTCGCGTTTTGAATACTAGAGCGGAAGGCACCGTCAGGCTTTTCGGTCAGCGCTGCTTGCGGCGGGGGCCCGCGCGATCAACGCCATGCACTTCATCTTCGCGACTGGGCTTTCATCACACCGTCAACTGCATGATGCCTGAAATCGCACCCACCGTATTGAATAGCCGGCCCTTCTTCAAGCAGAGCCATCATGAGCCCGGGTTAGGTGATGAGAAACCTCTTATCAAGAGGCATTGCCATGGGGCCAGGTGAGATGACCCGATCGAGCCCAGAAGACTTTTAGCACTGATGTGACTGTTTAGATGTGAGTGCGCTGAAACCGCGCCGACGCACGCGTCTAGTGATGCGGCTTTTGGGTGCCGCTTGAAAATGATGTAGGCTTGGGCCGTTGTGGCGAGATCAAAGACAAGGACAGGCTGCGGGATAATCCCACGCAAACAAGCAGCGTCGTCTGGCCGTTTGATTACGAACTTTGGGCCATGATGCCGCATCTACTGAATAAGCAACTTGGCCGCTCGGCTGCCTCGCCTCAGGAGCATATTGTCTTGCTACGAGAAGCGTCTGATGGCGACCGGGCTCTGCCGGGTGCTGCGCCAGGCGGGGGGGTCATTTGAGGCTTGGAAAAGTTCTCTGCCGCACTTTGGCCGACTCAACCGGCCCCTCCTACCTCCTTTATCTGCCGGTCGAGAATGCGCGCCAGGATCGGCCCCTGGTCTTGGTCCACGGTCAGTCGCGCGGTGCCGAGGTTCTCGTCGAGGTCTTTCGGCCTTTTGCCGAGCAATACGGTGCGACGCTAATTGCGCCCGTGTTCGATAGGGTGACGTCGTCGGGTTATCAGCGACTGGGGTTGAACTCGCGGCAGGAAGGTTTCAGTCGGCCTGATGTCCGGTTTGGCCGGATCATCGACGACGTCAAACGGCTAACCGACATATCAATTGAGCGCATCCATCTTTTCGGGCATTCCGGTGGCGCACAGTTCGCCCATAGGTATGTCATGGCATACCCGGACACCGTCAAACGCTATGCGATCAGCGCAGCCGGATGGTACACGCTCCCTGATCCGTCCGTCGATTTTCCCCACGGCATGAAGGCGACTCCAAGGATTCCGAGTTTCGTGCCAAACATCGAGAAGTTCCTGGGCGTCCCGGTGTGTGTGCTGGTTGGCGAAGACGACACCGTGCGCAATGCGTCGCTCAACACGTCTAAGCGGCTAGACCGGACACAGGGCCGGACGCGGGTAGAACGCGCAAAAACCTGGGTCACGGCCATAGGCGTCGCCGCTCGGGAACGCGGGCTGGAACCGCGCGCTCAATTGCACATCCTGCCGGAAGCAGGCCATAGCATTAGCGAGCTGGCAATGCGCGGGCGACTTGGTGACATCGTTTCGCGGTTTCTTTTTGACAGGGCCGGCCCCGCTGGATGATACGGCGGGTACTGTCGGACAATGCCCCGAAAGCATTCAAGATCGCGATACGGTTGACAAAACAAGTTCCCCGTTCCCTGCGAAAGCGCAGACGCGTCTTATCGTCGGCACAAACCCGAGACCTTGCGGCGTAGGGAATCTATTCTCCTGAACTGAGCAGATGTTGGGACCGGTAGACATGGAGAAGGCTTGATGACAGTTCCCCAACTCTCGGGGGCGCTCGACGGTTTGAAGCCTCTCGAGATCTCCGACCTTCCGCGCTACAAGCACGCCGTCGAGAACGGCCAGCAAATGGGCTGGGGCTACTATTTTCCCTATCTTTTGACGTACAACCGTCCTGAGCGGAGCGCTGCGCTCCTGGCCGAAGAAGATGGATCGATGTGCATCTTCATCTGGCGCCAGACAGAGTCCGGGCCCCGGCTGGACCTCGCCTTAGCGCCGACGCCCATGAATGTATCCGTGCTCGAGCGTTGCCTGGAGCGGGCCAACGACTTCAACGGCGATTATTCAGCGCGGGTCCTGCGTATCGATGCAAAGGACGTCGATGCCGTATCGAGCGTTCGCCAGTTGCGGGTGAAGCAGCGCAGGATGCAGTATCTCTACGCGCCGAAGACCTACACCGAGTTGGGCGGCCGTAAGTACCAAACAATCAGACGCAATGTCGTCCGCGTCGAGGCCCTGCCCGAAATTGAGGTCGTGCCCTACACGGTCTCTCACGCCGAAGCGTGTCGAGAGCTGCTTCGGCGCTGGCGCCGCCGCCATCGTCAAACCAGTACGACGACGGGCGCCGTCGGGATGTCCAGACGAGGCATTGAGCTGGCAGGAATCCTCTCGGAAAAAGATCTCAGAGGCGAGGTCGTGCTGATCGACGGACGCGTATCGGCGTTCGCCTTCGGCGGTGAGATCCGACCCGGG
The DNA here is from genome assembly GCA_028280515.1 of Hyphomicrobiales bacterium. Classification (GTDB taxonomy): domain Bacteria; phylum Pseudomonadota; class Alphaproteobacteria; order Rhizobiales; family Methyloligellaceae; genus UBA2767. The sequence goes on along the minus strand of JANQLP010000073.1, from coordinate 10,290 downwards.
CTCGCGTGCTCGTTCGACAGGAGGTGCGACCCGGACGTTCGAGGCCTCAGCTATTTTCATCTGCGCAGCTTCCTGCTGAAGCTTCTGGACTTCGAGGTCGTCAACGATGGCTCGGACGCGGGACGTAGCGGTTTACGCCAGTTGAAGGACAGCTTTCGTCCGATCGACATGCACGCGGAGTACCGGGCGACACAGCTGAAACCGGGCGCGGATGTGGACACTTGAAGGTCGAGCCCTTGAAAAACCACCCCCGGCAGAAATCTCGGCCGGCTCCGCAGCCGTCGAACTTCTTGGTTGGTCCTTGAGAGCGGCTGTCGCCAACCAGGGCACATCAGGGACTTGCGGAGCAGGCACTAGTAGATCTGAGTGCTTGTATCGCGCCCGACTTGCTAGTTATTCTCTTGCTGCAGGCCGCATTTAAGGCCAACGAGTACCAGCTCTGCCGGGACGATGGCAGCCGTATCGGCTGAACTCGCTTCCGGGAATATGGACATTCCAGTCCATGTTGACCGAACCCAACACGAGGCCTGGTCTTTGGCAGTCGCGGCGATAATGAGGCGCGCGACATGATGCCGACAATCAACGACGTGCAACTGGTCAACTCGGCCCTCCCGGCCGATCAATTTGATGAGTTGATGCGGGTATTCCCTCAGACCCACTTCGAACGCCTGGTAGAGAAGAAATTCCGCTTCTACCGCACCACGTTCTGGTTCCCCCTGGACAGGGATCCAACGAACATATTCGAATCAATCGCCTGCAATCTGCGCGGGCTGGTCAATCCTTCCACCGATGTCATCGGCGTCGAGTGGTGGTTCAGCGTCCTGCAGACCAATGCGTCCCCGCAATGGCTGCTTCGCTGCCATTTTGATCGCAACGACATAAAAGAGAAGGACCCACGGCGGCTGTCGCACCCGGAAAAGGGCAGCGTTTTGTTCCTGAACGCCGTGCCCTACGGCGAACTGGTCATCACCGATCAAGTGCTGTCGTCAAAAGGCACGCGCCCGCGCCAGCCAAAGGAGATGCGGTTCATTCGGCCTGAAAGGAATTTGTATGCGGTGTTTCCGGGCCACCTGTATCACGGCGTGATCGGCCGAATGTGGCGGCCGCTTGAAGACAACCATTTGCGCGTTTCGATGGCGGTGAATTACTGGACCGAGAAACCGAAGGCTGCCTACCTGAAGGACTCAAGCGAATGCATGGACGCGTTTCGCTTGGCGGCAACGGCCTGAAGACGTTTAGCGCGTCGGGTTGAAGCGGCAGGCAATGCGATATCGGCGGCTTGGCAACAGTGAGCTTCAGGTCTCGGAGATCTCACTTGGATCGTGGCTGACCTTCGGGGTCACGGTGGATCGCGATCAAGCAGGGGCATGTCTCCACCGGGCGTTCGATCTTGGAATCAACTTTGTGGACACGGCCAACATGTACGGCCGGGGCGCCGCTGAATCGCTCCTTGGAGAGTTGTTGTCTCCTTATCGGCGCGATGCCTATGTACTGGCGACGAAGGCCTACTATCCCATGTCCGAGACCGACCGCGGGCTCTCGCGTGTCCAGATAAAAAAGCAGATCGATGCGTCGCTCATGCGGCTGCGCACCGACTACGTCGACTTGTATCAGTGTCACCGTTACGACCACGACACCCCGCTCGAAGAGACGATGGAAGCCATGAGCGAGGTCGTGGCTGCCGGCAAGGCGCGATACATCGGTTTCAGCCAATGGTCACCCCGGCGGATCAAGGCGGCGCACAAACTAGACCACGTGACGCGCTTCGTCTCCAGCCAGCCGCAGTACTCGATGCTCTACCGCAAGCCCGAGCGAAAAGTCTTTTCGCTGTGCAAGAAGCTGGGAATTGGCCAGATCGTCTGGTCTCCCCTGGCCCAGGGCGTGCTGACAGGCAAGTACGCTCCACACCAACCGCCGCCGGCTGGCTCGCGGGCTGCACACCGAAAGATTGGCAGAAAGACCAGACGCTTCACCGACGACAACGTGTTGGCAGCCGTCCAGAATCTCCGCCCTATTGCCGAGCGGCTATCGCTGTCGATGTCTCAGCTCGCGCTGGCTTGGGTCCTCAAGGAGGAAAGTGTCAGCTCGGCGATCATTGGCGCCAGCCGCCCGGAACAGATCGAACAGAACGTTGGTGCCGTCGGTGTGAAACTCGACACTGCGACTGTCCGGGAGATCGATGACGTGCTCCATGGTGTCGTGCGTCATTGACAGTATTTCTTTCACCCAGCGCGCCGTCAGGTAAGCGGGCGTCAGCCAAGAGTCCTATTCCACTCGCGTAAGACTCTTAGTGATTCCTTCCATCACCGCATTGCTGTCGACCGCCGATGACAGCGGTAGGTAGAGCCAAGATCTCACGTTGCTTTTTCCAGGACGCCTGACGTAGTTCCCGAAGAAACGGAATCCGGATTTCTTGAGGTTGTCTGACGACGCAATGTTGGCGTGCTCGACCCAGGCGTAGAGCAGGTCGATCCCAAGCAGTCTGGCTTCGGAGACCACCATTTGAGTCAAACGAGTGGCAATCCCCTGCCGACGGTAGGTGGCATCTACTGCAAAGTAGCCAATCTCTGCAGCATTCGCCCTCACCTTCACCTTCCTAATTGCGGCGACTCCGACCACCTTCAAGGTCGCGTCCAAGGCCACGACGACGACCGGCGCCCTCTGAAACCGGCTCAACTTCAACGAGTGCTCAAGCGTACTGTCGATCAGGCGGGCCGCCGCGTCGAGCTGGTCCGGAGTCGGCGGCGTGATGTAGTGGATCGTTTTCAGGGTCGCCATGTTTCGAGTTGCAAAAGGCCGGGTTCTCGTCAGTATCTGTCGCGCATTCCTACATTCTGCACATTCCGCGCAGTTGCCCAAATCCGGCAATCAGGATGACGTTCGCCAAGATGCCGATGTCGTCGCCGCGGCACGTCCGTTAGCGCTGGGGCTCCGTCCAGAACAACCGTCCTCTGGGCATACACATCTTTGCAGTTTTGTAACAGTCTGATCCAAGCTCGCATGAAGACAGGATTGTGTGTCATTGCCAATCGCACCGATCCCGCAGTTTACCGCGACTCAATCGCGAGTGGCATGATTGTTGCTGCCATTCGTTAGGTGTATGGCGTCGTTTACGCATTCTGCAGCGATGCCGCGATGTGCAGTTTACAGTCCGAGTTCGCGTAATACGTCAGAAAGGGAGCACAATGATTAACCCAGCGCTGTTGTCTCGTGTGTCGATCACCTCCTTCTCACATCGATGGCTGTGGCACCAGCGGTGGCCAAAAGCCTGAGACATGACGGCGTGCTGGCCTGTCTGACCGGTCTCGTTACCCGGCACGGACTGGCGGATTAGATCCGTTCCGACACAACAACTGGACCACTGATCCGGGGCAGACCGTCTGATCAGATGGTGTAACGGCGGGGACAATCAGCAGCCGGTCTTACCAATGAAATCGGCCAACCGATCGAACGGAGCGCCAAGCTCCGAAGGGCATCGACCCACAAGAACACGGAGAGTGATTTAACAATGAAAATCAACGGTCTGCCGGTTTCGAGCTTGAAACGCGGGCGCGCTAGCGTGGCTAAGCGCGCGTTCACGACGCGCCGCGTGCCGGTCGACGACATGCGGACCTTGATCAGTGGCAGCGCCCGCCCAAACGCCGGTGACCTGGTTCTTGCCTCGGTCGACCAGATCGGCAAACAGACACGGCTCGAGTTGATCAGTGGGCGGCGCGCCCGCATGTTCCCTGGCGATGAAATCATCGTTTGCTTCGGCAATCGATATGCGCCGGATCAATTCGAAGCCATTGTCGGACCCGACCTCAGCGGCTGCGACCTCGTCGCCGCGGGAGGTTTGGCAGCGCGTGAAGTGTCGCGGCACGAGAGAATGATACAACCGACGCGCATCTCGCCGATTGGTTTGATCGGCGATGCGAACGGAACCCCGCTGAATGTCCGGGACTACGCGATCCCTCTCGAAAACATTGATGGTCCGATCACCACTCTACTGGTGGCTGGAACGTCGATGAATTCCGGCAAGACACTGACCTCGGCATCGATAGTCCGCGGTCTCAAGGCGAAGGGCCATCGCGTGGCCGCGATCAAAGCGACGGGCACGGGCGCCGGCGGTGACCTTTGGATTATGTGGGATGTCGGCGCCGATGTCGTCGTCGACTTTACCGACGCCGGCTTCGCCAGCACCTACAAAGCGCCGATTGACGAAATCGAACACGCGACACTGGCACTCATCCAACATGCGGCCCGTGCAGGCTGTTCACATGCCGTAATTGAGATTGCAGACGGTCTCCAGCAACAGGAAACGGCAGCATTATTGCGATCCGCGGCGTTGAAACTGCGCAGTATTGGCGTGGTGTTTGCCGCGTACGATGCGATGGGAGCGAAAGCGGGTGTCGACTCGCTCACACAGATCGGGCATCGCGTGCTTGCCGTCAGTGGCAGGTTGACACGATCACCTTTGGCGGTCCGCGAAGCCGAACAGTCCATTGGCTGCCCCGTCTTTACGCCCTGGCAATTGCAAGAGGGAGCGCTAATGGAGGCGCTCACAGAGCGTTCCAGCGCCCGCGACGGCTCGATCCCGGATATCGGGTACAATTCCGACAGGGCGGTGACTGCAAACGGGATCGCTCATTCGGAACCTTCCGAAAACACCGCAGCCATCAACTTCGATCGCGAGATGTTAGGCTTCGTGGCAAACAGGCTTATGGAGCTCGAGATCGAAGGCTTGTGCAGCGCGGACCGCGGAAAACGCAACCCAGATCGGAGAAATCGTCGCAACGGATACCGTCCTCGGACCTGGAAAACCCGCGACCACATGGTCGATCTGCGAATTCCCAGGCTCAGGAAAGACAGCTACTTTCCGGCCTTCCTCAAACCGCGCACGGCCGCGGAGCAGGCTTTGTGGACCGTCGTTCTGGAGGCACGCACCGGACACGTCCCAACTCGGTCGGTAGATGAGTTGGTCAAGGCGATGGGCATGGCTCATGTCCCCGATAACAAGGTGTCGCGACTTTGTATGGCTGTCCAAGAAAAGCTTCAGGCCTTGTTGCCGCGACCCATCGAAGGCGCCGCGCAACAGCGCACAGGTCACTATGCCGGCCCTCACAATGGTAACGGCGACTTCGGAGATGGCGACTTCGGCCATGACGATTTCGACGGTGACGTGGAAGACAGGGTCAACGGCTTCGAACAACTGGGCAACCACCGCGCCAGCGCATTTTACGTCGGTACCTCGCAGCCGGACGACAGGGCGACCGAAACAAAGAGTAGCGATGGCGTCGGCGGTGCGGCCGATGTGCCCCTGCCGGCCGGATAAAAGAGGACGATCGATGAACAACGATGCTGCACCGCGATCAACCGGCTGCCGATCGGCGTCGTTCACGATCATAGGTATGGTCGGGCAGCATGGGCCGAATGTTCACGAGTTGGGCCCAAATCCAAGTTGGTTTGCGAAGGTTTGAATGCGAAAGCCCGCGAAAAGCAAAGGTACGGCGGATAGCCAAATTCTGCGGCGCATGTGGGGGGAATCCCGCGCCGGCGTGGGCGTGCTGACGCTATTCAGCGCCGTCATAAATATCCTGAAGTTCACCACGCCGCTCTACATGGTTCAGATCCTTGATCGAATCCCCTCCAGCAGGAGTGTGGAGACGCTCGTCATGATCACGATCATCGCCCTTCTCGCAGTCGTGGCCGGCGTTGCTCTCGAAGCGGTGCGGCGGCGCATGTTCGCACGATGGGGCGCATGGATTGAGCGAGAACTGGGTCCGAATCTCTTCCACACGGGCATTTCCGGACAAGGCAAAGAGCGATCCGCGACGGCGACGCGATCGCTGAACGATCTGTCAACGCTGAGAACCTTCGTTTCCAGTTCAGCGGCAGCATGGTTCGACGTCGTGTGGGCGCCGCTGTTCGTCGTGATGGTCTACTTGATTCACCCGGTCCTCGGCACAATCGGCCTTGCGGCAATCGCCGTAGTGATTTTGCTTGGTGTTCTGCAGGAAGTAATGACAAGGGAGCCGCGGCGCGCGTCGCACGACGCGTCGAGCGACGCGCGCAACCTTGTGGTCTCGGCCGAGCGCAACAGCGAAACCGTCGGCGCTCTCGGCATGGCTACCAACCTGACAGAGCGGTGGCGTCGTAGCACCACAGCCCGGCATGATGAAGCCGAACGGTCCCAGGCTCGAATTGCTTACTTCGCAGCCATGATGCAGGGGCTGGGCCGGTGCTTACGTATTGCCGGCCTCGGCGTCGGCATTTGGCTTGTCATCCAAGACATACTCACAATCGGTGCCGTCATCGCAGCCGGCATCATAATGCGGTTTGGTTTTCGGCTGGTCCAGAATGCCGTACGCAAGTGGCGAGCGCTAATGAACGCACGCCACGCCTATCAGCGGCTAAAGGTACAACTCTCTTTGAACGACACGGCAAGCCCCTCCATTGCCGCCGCGACGTCTGATGCCCCACTGATCCTGGAGCGGGTCTCTTATCGGCACCACGGGCAAAGCAAGTACGTGTTCCGGCGACTTGAGGTAACTGTGGAAGCCGGCGAGCTACTCTGCATCATCGGTGCGTCGGCGACAGGGAAATCGACGCTGTCGAATTTGGTCACCGGAGTTCTGACCCCGCGGTCGGGGCAGGTGCGGCTGGGGGATATCGAAATCAGCCGGCTCCCGCCGGAGGAACTCGCGCAACTCGTCGGCTACCTTCCACAGGAGGTCCGACTTTTCGACGGTAGCATACGTGAGAATATCGCGCGCATGGGCGAGGGCGATTTTGAGGCGGTAGTGAGTGCTGCGCGGCTCGCGAATATCCACGAAGCAATCGTGCGACTTCCGCAGGGCTACGACACTTACATAAGCGACGATGCGCCAATCCTGTCGGGCGGAGAGCGAAAACGCATTGCGATAGCTCGAGCGTTTTACGGTCAACCTCGGCTCGTCGTCCTTGACGAGCCGGAAGCGAATCTGGACCGCCGGTCCCGCCGAGTGCTGAACCAGGCGCTGCAGACGCTGAAAGCACAGGGATCGACGATCGTCGTCACTTCTCAATCGAAGAGGGTTGGCGAGAGCGCCGACAAGGTCTTAATCCTCGGCGGTGGCGACGAGAAGCGGGGAAGCCTCGACGGCAAATCCAACCCGCAGGAGAAGGTTGGTAAAGATCAAGATACCGGGTCCCCTCGTAGCCGAATCAGGCCGGTGGAATGACGATGGACACTCCCAAGGACAACCCGACAACCGACGGTGCAGGTCAGATCGATCAATGGACCGCACCCCAGGACGGCGCCGGCGGCCCCTTTGGAGCTGCGCTGGTGCTCAAGGGGTTCGCTATCGTCTTGGTTTTCCTTGGCGGCCTTGCAGCTTGGTCACTCCTTGCCCCGATCGAAAGCGCTGTCGTTGCGCCCGGCGTTGTCAGCGTGGATACGAACCGCAAAACGATCCAGCATCTTGAGGGCGGCATCGTCAAGGCCATCGATGTGCGCGAAGGAGATCGGGTGAAGGCCGGACAGGTGCTGGTCCGACTGCAGGACACCGTGCGGGGTTCCGTTCTCAATCAGCTGCAGGCGCAGTACTTCGAGGCGCGCGCTATCGCGGCGAGGCTCGCGGCCGAGCGCGATGGCAGGTCTGAGATCGTGTTTCCGGACGAGCTCTTGGCGAAGGCGGAGGATGAATCTGCTCGCGCAGCGATCGCGGGTCAGCGGAGCGTCTTCGACAGCCGGCGGAAGCTGCACGCCGAGAAGCTGGCCATTCTTGCACAGCGGATCGCCGGATTCGAAGAAGAGATCATCGGCCTCGAGGGTCAAATCAAGGCCGCCCAGAAGCAAATTGCCCTGATCGAGGAAGAACTTGTCGGCCTGACCCAACTGTTCAAGAAGAAACTGATTAACAAGCCCCGGCTGTTGGCCCTCAAGCGGCGCAAAGCGGAGATCGAGGGGGCGGCTAGCGAGTACAAAGCCTCGATCGCCCGTGCCAACGAGGGCATCCTGGAATCGCGCTTGCGTATGACCGAGTTTCAGGCGACTGCCGTGACCGAAGTGGTCGAGCAGCTTCGCGCGATGAACGCTCGTGCCTACGATCTCGGCCAACAGTTGGCGGCCGCCCAGGATGTACTGTCGCGCACGGTGATCCGCTCTCCCATCGACGGCACTGTCGTAGGGCTCGATGTTCACACGCGTGGCGGCGTGATCGCCGCCGGGCAGCGGATCCTGGACATCGTTCCGAGCTACGAAAAACTCGTCGTCCAGGCATCGATCGACCCGCGAGACATAGACCAAGTGCGCGTCGGATTGCCCGCCCATGTGAAGCTCACCGCACTCAACCGCCGGAACCAGACGCCGATCGAAGGCGAGGTGAATACCGTCTCGGCGGATCGGTTGACCGACCCGCAGACCGGCGCGGCCTATTATCTGGCCCGCGTTGAACTTAATGCCGACTCAGCCGGCCTCGTGGATGTGACGCCGCAACCCGGCATGAGCGCCGATGTCATGATTCGAACCGGAGCGCGCACGCCGGTCGAATATCTTTTTGCGCCAATCACCCGCTACCTGGACAAGGCGTTGAGGGAGAAGTGAGGTGATGATTAATGGGCATAGTGCCTTTGGCACCAGCGTTGATGGTGCGCAGGAAAGCGCCGCTCCGCAGCAGAGCGGCGATCTTGATGCCCACGCCGGATCGGCAATGAACCTCCTGTCCGCATCCATTCTCAGGGGTTGCAACGTTCACCACGATAGCACCGTGATCCGGCAGGAGATCGACCTCGGGGTGTTGGCTGGCCTGAGCAGCGGACAGGCCGGACCCGATTTCGCCGCCCGCTTTATCGACCGGTTCGGCGGCCTGACGACACCGAGCCCTGGTGGCGGGATGAAGGCGGATTTTCTCGATCGCCTCAACGCCGCAGAAGGAGCGCCTTTTGCCGAGGTCCTGCTTCAGGCCATCCTGGCGGTAGAGGAGTCCATAGGCTACGCCATGCGGCGGCTCGACGGGATCGCCTTCAGCGAGTTCGTCGCCGGCCCTTCTCCCGAACGGGCGATCCTGGTGTGGAGTTGCCGGAATCCGGAGATCTCACGCCGTGCCGCGGAGGTCGGCCTGATCGGTGTCGGCGAGTTGCTGCCGGAGGCGTTGCATCCTCGGTCCGGCACCACGGAGAACAACTTCGAGGCCGCCTACCGCTCCCTATCGGAGTTCGCCGATCTGCGGAAACGCGACTACAACTCATCCGTCATCGTACAGGCGGCGGAGAGACGAGGCATCCCGTGGGGATTGATCAGCGGACGGTTCCTGCGCCTGGGGCAAGGGAAGTTTCAACGCCGCATAAATTATTCGGCGACCGAAAACACATCGTTTCTTGCCCAGAGGTTCTCCCGCGACAAACAAATCACCAACCGCCTGCTGGCAGATGTCGGCGTTCCCGTTCCGCGGCAAGAGAACCCTGACAACATAGATGAGGCGCTGAGCGCCGCAAAACGTATCGGCTATCCGGTGGTCGTGAAGCCTTCGAACGGCAGTTCGGGCAGAGGCGTGTCCGCTGGCTTGAAAGGCCCGGAAGAGATCGCCCCCGCCTTCGAACATGCGAGCCGATTTGGCGACGGGGTGATCGTCGAATCCTTCATTGAAGGAAAAGACCACCGGCTTCTGATCGTCGGCAAACAGATGGTTGCCGCGATGAAACGCGTGCCGCCCGTCGTCACCGGCGACGGCAAAAGGACCATTGGCGATCTGGTCGAGGAACTCAACAACGATCCTCGCCGTGACGGCAGGATGCTGAAGCAAGTCAATGTGGACGAGGAGTTGAGACGTCTCCTCGACGATGCTGGTTACGACCTGGATACCGTGCCTGACGAGGGCGAGACGGTTGTGTTGCGCTCCATAGCCAACGTTTCGACGGGCGGCATCACGATCGACGTCACCGACCAGGTCCATCCGGACAACAGCATGATGGCCGTCCGGGCCGCGGCGGCCATCGGCCTTGACGTGACCGGCGTTGACCTCGTCATCACCGACATCAGTCGGTCCTATCGGGAAGTCGGAGGCGCCATATTGGAAGTCAATGTACGGCCCGGAATCGACATGCACACCTGGCCGATTGAAGGCAAACCCAGGGACACCGCAGGGGCCGTTATCGAGACGATGTTTCCACCGGGGGTCCAGGGACGGGTTCCCGTTGCCTTGGCGGTCGGCAAGCGCGGGCCGGGTTCGAGGATTGCCCATGCCCTGGACGACATCCTCCGGTCGGCGGGGATCACCGTGGGGCTGTTGAGCCGCGACGGCGCGTTCGTCGATGGGGAACCGGCGGGCC
>JANQLP010000035.1 GCA_028280515.1 Hyphomicrobiales bacterium | reverse complement strand
AACCTAATCGGATAAATTTGCTCTATATCTTAAAGTGTTAGAGCATCTTTATGCGTTCAGATTTCGCGACGAAGCGCGTCAATCTGAACGCATGATGCTCTAAGGCCGCAGGTAGCTGGCGAACGCGCCCGCGCCACTTTCAGTGTTGGTGGTTGCCGTCTGTTCCGTCAGAACGCACCTTCCGCGCGACAAGGATCTCCGAGGTGAGGCCGCGTGGAGAAACCGTCTCATGGGCGACGAGCTTCCAGATCTTGTCGTCGAGCAGGGGACGCAGTTCGACCGGACGGCAGCCGCCGACCGCCCACGGCCAGCGTCTCTGAACCAGCCGCCAGATCTGCGTCAGGATCGTCGTGTCTCCGTCGGAGGTTTCCGGCGCAAGGCTGGTGAGGCACAGGAGGCCGTCCGGCCTGAGTATGCGGTGGAACTCGCCGATCAGGTTCCTTGAATGGGCCGGCGAGAGCAGGTCGAACAGATAGGTCGCGATCACGCGGTCCAGCGCCGCCGTGCCGGCGGTGAGCCCGAGGGTAACGTCTCCCGGCTTGAGCGTGACTTGCGGAGCAAAGTGTGCAAGACGCTTTCCCGCGCGTGCGAGCATGGCGGGAGCGATATCGATGCCGGTGTAGCGTGCATTCGAGGGCAGGTGGTCGCGAAGCAATATCTCGGCCAGCCGCCCTGTTCCGCAACCTGCTTCGAGAACGTCGTTCGCGAGGGCGAAGTCCGAACAGGCGATGAGGACCCTGAATGCCTCGTCCTCGTACCAGGCTTGCGCGTCCTGTTTGTCTGCATTGGCCTGGTAATGGCGCCGCGCTTCTTGGGGTGAGAGCGTCGGCGCTGCTTCCTCCATGTGACGCTCCGGCCGGCTCAACCGAGGACCTCGAAATCGTCCTCGCGCAACAAAGCGTTTCCGTCATCCTGCAGCACCCAGAGTTCATTGGTGATGACGCCGAACGCCTTGTTCATCTCCCACTTGGCGGAAAGGATAGCGGACCTGTCGTCGACGACTCTGATCTCGGGCTCGATATAGGTGACGTCCGAATAGCCGTCACCGATGATCTTGGTCCAGAACGCCTCGATGTCGGCGCGACCGCTGAACGCGCCGAACGGTTTGGCGTTCATCACGGCCGTTTCTTCATAACAGGCCGCGCATCCGGCGGCGTTGCCCGCATTGAATGCGTCCTGCCAGCGCCTGCTTCCCGCGCGGACTGCGTCCAGCAGCGCCTCATTGAGCTCACCCGTCATGATAGTCCTCCCCTGTCGCGACATCGGAACCGTACTGTTGTCGGTGGGAGAGTGTACCCGTCAGACCGGTGCGGAGACAACGTCCAGCCATTCCCGGACGCGGGTCTCGGGGTTGTCATTTGTCACGATGTCGGTCACGACCGCGAGCGAATCCGCTCCGGCAGCCAGAACATCGGGCGCGCGTTCCACCGTAATGCCGGCGATGGCGACAAGCGGACAGGAAATGAGGCTTTTCCACTCGGTGACGCGGGCGAGGCCCTGCGGCGCCCATTTCATCTTCTTGAGTTTGGTTTCGTAGACCGGACCCAGCGCCACATAGTCGGGCTCTGCCTGCAGCGCGATTTTCAGTTCGTCGTGCGCGTGGGTCGAGATGCCGAGTTTGAGCCCGGCCGCCCGGATGGCCTCAAGGTCGGCGGCGGCGAGGTCTTCCTGGCCGAGATGGATATAGTCGGCGCCGAGCGCGATGGCCTCACGCCAGTAGTCATTGACGATCAGCTGGCACTCATACTCCTTGCAGAGGGCCAGCGACGCGGAGATCTGGCGTTCGATTTCGGACGGATCGGCGTCCTTCAGGCGCAACTGCACGCATTTGACGCCGAGCGGGACAAGCCGTTCCAGCCATCCCAGGTCCGGCAGGACCGGATAGAACGTGTGCAACATGATGGTTCGCGCCTAGGACGCGCCGTCGATGTTGAAGAACGGCGTGCCGGCAACCGGGGTCGAGGGGCTTGCCATGTCGCGCGGCTCCATCAGTCCGGATTCATATGCCAGCCGTCCTGCCTCAATGGCCTGTGAGAATGCGCGGCCCATCTTGACCGGATCGCCGGCCTTGGCAATCGCCGTGTTCAGGAGGATCGCGTCGTATCCCATCTCCATGGCGCGCGCCGCGTGAGACGGCGCGCCGATGCCGGCGTCGATTACGAGCGGAATGTCGGGGAAATAGGACCGCATGGTCCGAAGCGCCAACGGATTGGCGAGGCCTTGTCCGGACCCGATCGGCGCTCCCCATGGCATGAGAACCTCGCATCCGGCGGCGACCAGTTTCTCGGCGACGACGAGGTCTTCCGTCATATAGGGGAACACCTTGAAACCGTCCTCGTTGAGGATGCGTGCCGCCTCCACAAGGCCGAAAACTTCCGGCTGCAGCGTGTCATTGTTGGCGATGACTTCGAGCTTGATCCAGTCCGTTTCGAACAGCTCGCGGGCCATCTGAGCCGTCGTCACGGCCTCTTTCACGGTGTTGCACCCGGCGGTATTGGGCAGCACGTATACGTCGAGCTGTTTGATGAGCTCCCAAAAGCCCTGACCTGAGCGCGCGCGCGCCGCCTCGCGGCGCACCGACACGGTCACGAGTCGGGAGCCAGACGCCTTGACCGCGTCAGCCAGGATCTGGGGCGAGGGATAGAGGGCTGTGCCGATCAACAACCGGGAGCCGATTTCCGTTCCGTAAAATTCAAGCATTATCCACCTTGTCTTGGCGAGACGATTTCAACCGCGTCGTTCTCGGCGAGCTTGATCGCGCCGCGCTGCGGCGCCGGCACGAAGTCGCCGTTGAGCGCCGTAGCCACCTTGGACGTGCCGTGGCCGAGGGCCGCGCACAGCTCTTCCAGGGTTTTGGCTTGGGTCTGTGTGGTCTCGCCGTTGACGATGATCCTCAACTGAATACCTCCGGGTGTGTCACACCCTCGTCGACAAAACGCGCCGTCAGCTCGGCGAGCGCCGGCGCGAGCAGGTAACCGTTCCTGTAGAGGCCATTTACAAGGATACGGTCGTTCCTGACAATAACCCTTGGTTGATTGTCAGGAAATGCCGGACGGACACCCGCGCTGACATCAAGGATCTCCGCCTCGCCGAAGGCGGGGTGGAGCGCGTAGGCTGTCGAGAGTAATTCGAGCGCGGAGCGCACGGTCACCGGTCCGGTTTCCTCGCTTTCAATCTGTGTGGCGCCGATCAGAAACCGGTCGTCGCTCCACGGAACCACGTAAAGAGGAAAGCGCGGGTGAAGCAGGCGCACCGGCCGCGACAGCTTGACCTCGGATGTCCGTATCACGGCCCGCTCGCCGCGCACGCCGCGCAAATCTTTCAGCGTATCGCGCGCCGCCAGTCCCCGGCAATCGATCACCCAGTCCGCGTCATCGGGCGCGTCTGCTACCCCAAGCTGTACGTTTACGCCCATACCTTTTGCCTGGTCGAGCAGGAAGGGCAGCGCATCTTGGGGTGTGACGTGGCCTTCCTGCGCAAAGTACAGGCCCGTTTCGTAACGGCCGGCGAGGTCGGGCTCGAGCTCAGAGATTTTGTCTCCGTCGATGCGTTCGTGGCCTTCCGTCATGCGCGCGAACCGGTCGAGTTCGCGCCGGTCACGCGCCTGCGCCAGGACGAGGCTGCCATTGATGTCGGACCGTGGATAAGTTTCCCGCCACAGATCGAGTGCGCGCAGTCCGAGATCGCGGTTCAGGGGTTCGGTCCCCTCTTCTTCGCAGAATGGCGACAGCATTGCGCCCGCATACTGGCTACACGCCTCGGCGAAAAGCTCGGTCGAACTCTCTGTCAGCGTGACGTCGTGGCCTGCCTTCGCCAGCATGAGTGCGTGCCACAGGCCGCAAATGCCCGCGCCGCGAACGGTGATCTTTCTCTGGGGCAAGGGCCGTCTACTCCGGGATGGGATGAGAATACATTGGCCTGACTATAGCCGACGGGACTCTAGTCGCCCAGTGCGACACCTTCGCGCCTCGGGTCGGCCCCGCCGTGAAGCTGGCCGTCCTTCACCTCGATCAGGTGCAGACCGCTGGTCATGGGCGAGACGCCGATTTCATGGCCGCGTGCGCGCATGGCATTGGCGTGCGTTGTCGACCATGGGCCCTGCTCGATCTCGAACGGGCCGTTGCGGCTGCCGAAATTCGGCAGCGAAGCCGCGTCCTGTGCATCGAGCCCCCAGTCGAGCTGTGCGATGAGCGCCTTGATCACATACAGCATGATCCGGTTGCCCCCGGGCGAACCAGCCACGAGACGCACATTACCGGCCTTGTCGAACACGATGACCGGCGACATGGAGCTGCGCGAACGTTTGCCGCCCTCGACCCGGTTGGCGGTCGGCCGGCCGTCCTTGTCGACGGCTGCGAAGGAAAAGTCCGTCAGCTCGTTGTTGAGCAGAAGGCCCTGCGTCATAAGGCCCGACCCGAAGGCCGCTTCGATCGTCGTGGTCATGGAGACCGCGTTGCCGTCGCGGTCGATGATGGAGAGATGCGTGGTGCCGGAGCTCTCCTGCGACGTATCCGTGCCATAGTGTCCCTGGCGCACACCGGGCGGTTCGCCGGGATTGGCACGGCGCATGGCCTGCGCCGGGTCGATGAGCGTGCGGCGTTTGGCAATATATGTTTCGTCCAGCAGGCCCTTCGGCAGGGGCACGAAGTCCGTATCCGCCATGTATTTTGCCCTGTCGGCATATGCGAGTTTCTGTGCCTCGGCGATGAGATGCAGGGCCTGCGCGTTGAGCGGTTGCGAGCCGAGGTCGAACGGTTCCAAGAGTTTCAGCGTCTTGGCAATGGTCAGCGGGCCTGAAGAAGGCGGTCCCATGCCGCAAATACGGTAGGTCCGGTATGTGGCGCAAACCGGCGGGCGTTCCTTGACGCGGTAATCGGCCAGGTCGGTGAGTGTCATATCGTGCAGGCTTTCCGGCCCTGAGTTCACGGTGCGCACCACGGCATCGGCGATCGGCCCGGAGTAGAAGGCGCCGGCGCCACGCTCCGCGAGTTCGCGGAGCGTCTGCGCGAATGCAGGGCTCTTCAACACGTGTCCCACGGGCCACGGCTCGCCCGCCGGGTCGAAAAAGTAATCGCGGGCGGGCGGAGAAAAGGCGCTGCGCCGCGAGGCGCGCAGAAGTCGATGCAGCCTCTTGCCGACCGGGAAGCCCTCCTCGGCGAGCTTGATGGCCGGGTCGAACAGTTCGGCCCAGGTGAGCTTGCCATGCTTTGCGTGAACGGCCTGAAGGAGCCGCGCGAGGCCCGGCACGCCGACTGAACGCGCGCTTTTGACGGCGGCGTAGTAGCCCATGCGCCGCCCGTTCAGGATGAAACGGTCCGGCTTGGCGGCTTTCGGCGCCGCCTCGCGCCCGTCATAGGTGGTGAGGTTCTTTGCTTGCGCATCCCAATGGACGATGAACCCGCCGCCGCCGAGGCCTGAAGACTGCGGCTCGACCAGGTTGAGGACCAATTGCGCGGCGATTGCGGCATCGATCGCGCTGCCGCCCTTCCGCAGCGTCTCGCGCGCAATGCGCGCGGCCAGCGGATGCGCCACCACCGCCATATGTTCTTCGGCGACGACCGGATCCTTGTCCTGCCAGCCGGTGGCGGCTTCGGGCTGCGCGCGGGAGGTGTCGGCCCGGTCCTGGGCGTATGCATCAGGCGGGTTGACGCCAGCCCAGACGAGCACCGCCAGCGCAATCGGTGCGGCAACCGTGAAGCCCTTCACCGACGTGGACGCCAAGTCCCGGCAGGTTCTGATGACCGCGAACACCATGGCGAGAAACATACTGGATTATGCGAAGGAGGCCAGAGGTGGGGATGTTTGCGATTTCCGCCGGGTTCATCACTTCTGTGGAGCGCGCCCTGAGAAGAATGTCCTGCAAAATATTAATCATGTGCAATGAACTTATAGAAAATGCAGTGATTGAAAGTATGTGATGCTCATAAATAAGTTTGATTTATGTTAGTTATAAGCGAATATATGAATATTTTTGTTGTGAACTATGTTATGTTTATTTGATAAAATTGAATTGAAAATAAAAAAACCGCAATCAATGCGGTCAATATTTACTAGTGCAACAAGCGTTGGGGGGCGTTATGTTGAATTCTATTTTCCACCGTGATGCGGCTGCTTTCTCAGTTGCAAGAATTTTTGTAATTTCATTGACAGTGGCAGTCGCAGCGAGCTGCACTCGACCGGCCAAGTTCCCAAAACGTGTCAGTGTTGCCGAAGTGGTGAACAACGTGAGGTGCGAGTTACTAAGCGCAGTCCGCAACAATGAGCATCAATATCCGTGGATACGTGATTGGACTGCGAAGTTCACCTTATTCCTTGAGATTGATCGGACTGCCGGTGCAGACGGCGATTCAAGTTTTGTTGTTCCAATTAAACATGGGACATTTACATTGGGGCTAACGGCCAAGCTAAATAAGCAAGCCAAGAACTCGATCGACATCGATTTTGTGGTGCCCTACCTTGGTGATCAGCAAACTTATCAATGTAAAGAATACGCGTCAGATGATGAGAACCGACCGTTACTTGCAGGAGAAATTGGATTAAAGAAATGGTTAGACGAAGTTATACCTGACATGCACGAGTCCGGTATCCACGAAAATGTCGGCAAAATTGGCTCTGATGGGGTGGTTTACAAAATTGATTTTGTCATCACAACTGGAGGTAGCATCAAGCCAAGTTGGGCTCTTTCATATCCTAGCGGACGTATGTTCAACGCAAGTATCAAGGGATCCGGAGAAAAGAAGAACACCCACCAGTTAACAGTCGCGATGACGCCACTGTCGGCAGCGGCGCTGGCAGAGATACGTGCGCAGAGAATCCGTATATTGCGCTTGATGGCGGATCAAAAATTCTATCGTGAAGAGTCTGTGAGACTAACAAATCTAGCGGAGAAAAAAGAGAGATTTGCACAAAAACAGGAAGACGAGGTTCGAAAAAAAATCAACGAACTCAAGGTAGATTTGGGCTCACAAGAAAGGGCTAATCTAGAAAAACAAAGTCTTGCCGATCAGTATAAGTCGCTAAGGGCGCGAGGGCTTGGTGTGCCCGAGACAGCTCAGGAATTTGATGGTGAAAAGGCCCTAAGAGACGCTGAAACGGCGAAGGGCGATGCCAAAGACCTTAGGGAGCAGGCCCAGTCTGCCCGGATACGTGCAAACAATGCAGGTCGAACGATACAGCAGGCGAAGCGTGCTCCTCGCATCAGGCCAGACCGGAACGTCCGAGAACGACTTGATACCTTGCTGCTTCGCTCCGCGATCAGAGACATAGATCGTTAGCGTTCATCTAGAAATACTGATCCTTTAGCCTCCGGTGATCGGCTTGAATCACATACTGTGTCCTCACCGAACTGCCAATGCATCGTCTGACCGACCAAGTCGTCAATCCGGCTCTGCAGGTTCGGACTGCGGCTTGGCTCCATTCTCTGGGCAAGAGAGACCTCCGCCGCTGAGGTAACAGCCGCCAAAGACACGAAAATTCCGGCACGCACCTGGAGAGAATCATGAATAATGCGTTCTTGCGACCACAAGCGCGGGGTGGCGTGTCGCCGCTTGCGGTTCGCGAAAGGGGGCAGCATGGCCAGCGTCCGTATCTCACAATTTGCCGGGTTCATGCTTGGCCTGTGCGCCGCCCCGTTCATATGGGCGGAGACGGCTTCCGCGCAGGCGCCGGACCTGAATTTCCAGAACCGGATTGAGGCGCTTTCGAGGTCGACCGTATTACGGACTCTCAAGCGCGAGGTGCGCCTTCCTGTCGAACCGCGCGAGCCCACCTTGAAACTGTACCTGCCGTTCACCACCGAATACAAATCAAACGCGTTCAGCCGGAATACGGATGTGGTCGGCGATGCGGTCTCAACCTTGAGCCCCTATGCGGTGTACAGTATTCCGATCGGGTCGGGTGAGAACACGCTGAACTTTCACGGCGAAGCGAACACGAATCGCTACTTCGACAGCCCGTCTCTGGACAGCGACAATCTGCTGCCGAGCGTCTACTTCAAGAGATACGCGAACCGCGCGTTCAGGAACAAGGCGACGAAACAGTATTGGACGCTCAAGCTCGCCAATACGACAAGTTTTTCACGCGGTTTCGGGACGATGACAAACTCCTATCTGACACCGTCGGTCACGCTGACCCGGAAGTACATTCCCCTTGGTCACCGCGACTGCGGCAAGCCAGGCGCCGGGCTTCCCTGCAATTATCTCAATCTTTCCGGCCAGATAGAACGTTCGTGGGCGGCGCGAAGCTCGCAGAGCTCAGACCGGACGGTGGGCACAATCGCGTTCGTTCTCGCCAAGCGTATTCCCTCGCGCCATCTCACGCTCGAACTGACGGGATCGGTCGAGGGGCAATTTTACGACCGTTTTCCAGGTGGGCGTGACGATGTCGAATTTGTCGGAGGCGGCGAAATCTCATGGGAGCGCGGCAATATCGAAGTAACCGGCAGTCTGAGCTACACGAAACTGCTTTCCACGGTCGCGGATGCCGAGTGGAGCGGGTATTCGGTGACCCCGGAGGTCAAACTGACCTATGTGTTCGGCGGACGCCGAAACCAGAGGCGAAAGTAGCGGCGCTTTCGGCGACCGCCAATCCGGGACCAAATGGCGTTGGTTTTTACTGCGCCCCCTCACACACCTTTTATCCTCCCGTGTTTGCACGCCCGCTATGTGCGGCGTAGGGTGCGGGCTCTGGTATCCTCGCAAATCGCCGGAAGCTCACGACCATGATGTATTCTCTGCGCCATGTCCTTGCCGTCATGCTCATTCTCGTCGTCGGTCTGTCGGAGGCCTTCGCCGTGAGTCCGGAAGACACGGAGGGGCGGGAGGCGAACCGGCTGATCAACGAGGCATCGCCCTATCTGCGCCAGCACGCCTACAACCCGATCGACTGGTACCCGTGGGGCGAGGAGGCGTTCCAGAAGGCGCGCGAAGAGAACAAGCCGATTTTTCTGTCGGTCGGCTACTCCACCTGTCATTGGTGCCATGTCATGGAACGCGAGAGCTTCCGCGACGAGAAGATCGCCGAAATCCTCAATGCAAGCTTCGTGTCGATCAAGGTTGACCGGGAGCGCCGTCCCGATGTGGACGAGACCTACATGCTGGCAACCCAGCTCATAACCGGGCGCGGGGGGTGGCCGAACACCGTCTTCATGACGCCGGAACTCAAGCCCTTCTATGGCGGCACCTATTTCCCGCCCGACGATTTCAAATCGCTGATCGTTCAGGCATCCGGGCTTTGGGCGCGTCAGCAGCGTGATCTGGAAAGCGACGCACACGGCGTGGCCGAAAAGATCAACACGATCATGACACGCCGGGTGGAAGCGGCGGAGATCACGCCCGAAGTTCTGGCCAAGGCGACAGACGCCATCATGGAGCAATACGACCTGGTCTATGGCGGGTTCGGTGATGCGCCGAAGTTTCCCCAGGAACCCGTACTTCTGTTCCTTCTTCGCAAGGCTGAAAAAGACGGACGCGATGATTTGCTCGATGCGGCGGCCTATACGCTCGAATCGATCCTCAATGGCGGTATACAGGATCAGGCGGGCGGCGGATTTCACCGCTATGCCGTCGACCCCAGATGGAAGGTGCCGCATTTTGAGAAAATGCTCTATAATCAGGCGCTTATCACAAAGGCGCTGGTGCGTGCCTACCGTTTGACGGGGCAGGAGCGGTTCGCCGCCGCGATCCGCCGGACACTCGATTATGTGCTCGTGGACATGACCGCGCCGGAGGGCGGCTTTTATTCGGCGCGCGACGCCGACAGCGGCGAGGAAGAGGGCACGTTCTACGTCTGGAACAATGAACAGCTGGAACAGGCGCTTTCCGCTGACGACGCGGCGTTCGCCGAGACGGTCTTCGGCGTGACGCTCGAGGGCAACTTCAAGGACGGAGCGACCGTCCTGCATTTCGCCAAGCCGCCGGAGACGCTCGCAAAGGAACTGCAAATGAACACGGCAGAGTTCAATGCGCGCGTCGATGACATCCGGGCCAAACTCACCAAGGCACGCGCCGGGCGCGAGGCGCCGCTGCGGGACGAGAAAGTCGTGACCTCGTGGAACGGCATGATGATCATGGCGTTTGCGGAGGCGGCCGCGGAACTGGATGACAAGCGCTACCGGGATGCGGCGGTGAAGGCCGGCACGTTTATGTGGGAAAAGCTCCGCGTCGACGGCGAATTGAAGCGCACCTACTTTGAAGGCGGCGCCAATCTGGAAGGACAGCAGGAAGACCATGCCTTCGGTGCGCTCGGTTTTATCGCCCTGTACGATCTGACTGGCGAAAAGGCCTGGCTTTCACGCGCCGAGACCCTGATTTCGGAGATGGTGAAGAGTTTCCGCGATGAAGACGCGGGAGACTATTTCATGACCGCCTCCGCCAACACTTTCAGCAAGGCGAAGGCGCGCAGCGACGCCGGAACGCCGTCCGGCAACGGTGCCGCCCTGGAGGCATTCGCGAAGCTCGCCCAGCGCACATCGAGCCCTGACCACCGGATCAACGGCGAGGCGCTTCTCGCCGCGGTCTCGGGCATTGCCGTGCGATCACCGCAGGGCAATGCATATTCGCTTCTCGCCGCGGATGAGTTGTTGCGGGGCGGGGCAGGGCCGCGCCAGTTCCTTTCGAAAGGCGTGGTCGACGTGCGCGCGGTTTACAATGCGGCGGCCCGCGAGGTCTCGCTCAAGGTCAAGCTGGCGGACGGATGGCACATCAATTCCAATACGCCGCTGGAGGACTTCTTTGTTCCGACCGAGCTTTCCGTCGAAGGGAAGAGCAATGCGAAGATCGCCTACCCGGCACACAAGACACAAAAGCTCGGTTTCCACGACAAGGACCTCGCCCTTTACGAGGGCACGGTCGAGTTGACGGCCGGCCTCGCCGAGGCGCCGGAGAAAGCGGTGACCGTGAACCTTCGCGTCCAGGCCTGCTCCGACAAGGTCTGTCTGGAGCCGGAGACCGCCCGGTTGCGCGTTCCCGTGCACGACAAGCCTGCCGGCTGACGTTGGACGTGCTTTTCCGCTGACATTGACGCCTGATGGACGCTACCTTCCGGCCCGATGCGATAGAAAGTCGGGAGGGGTTCATGCGCGTCTTCGTCTCTGTTGTACTTGCTGTATCGATGTTGGCCGGTCCGGCACTGGCCCGCGCGCCGGAACATCAGCACTACAAGCGGGTCGAGAAAGTCTTTTCAGGAAACAAGACGGCCGTCGGCGAGACGATCCGCTACCCCGAGGGCGATCCGGTCGATATCCGGTCCCTGGTCGTCACCCTCATGCCCGGCGAGACAACAGGCTGGCACAAGCATGGCGTGCCGGCATTCGGCTACATCCTGTCGGGTCAGGTCACCGTCGATTACGGCGTGAAGGGCAAGCGGACCTACAAGAAAGGCGAAGGCTTCGTCGATGCGATGAACTGGTGGCACAATGGCATCAACGATGGCGATGAACCGGTCCGAATCCTGGTGGTCTTCATGGGCGCGCAAGGCGCGGAGGCCGTGATCCACAAACCGAAAAATGAGTAGGCGCGCCGAAACGCCCGGCATATCGCGGTCAGCTGTTTTTGCGCGTCGTCTTCTTCTGATCTTCTGAAGACTGGTCGGATTCCGTTCTTGCCGGCAGCGGTTTTCCCGATACCCCGGTTGGTAAGGCCTCAAGTGGCATCTCTTCCGTCTTTGACGTGTCTGCGCCCTTCTTGAAGACCGAGATCCAGAAATCGTGCATCGCGAGGGCGATGATCAGGGTTGTGACGACGATCAGGTCCGGTTCGGCGACAAATCCGATCACCACGCCGAGGAACGCGACAAGGGCCACCATGGCGACAAGTACGAGAACTTTATCGAGCATCAGTCTGTTCCTGCTTTCCCATCGTTGCCATCTTCGTCCGCGGCAAGGTGTCGGGTCAACCAGTTGGCGTTCCGCAGCAGCCGTGCATCGTCGAAGCGGGGTCCCACGAGTTGCACGCCGAAGGGCATGCCGTCCGCCTCAAGCAGCGGCACGGTCACGCAAGGTACGCCAAGGTAGGTCCAAAGCGCGTTGAAGATCGGGTTGCCCGTGGTCTCCAGGCCCTTCGGTGCCGGTCCGGGTGAGGCCGGCGTCAGAATTGCGTCGTAACGCTCGAACACCTCTTCAAGCCCTGCATAGAGCGCCTCGCGAACGTCCAGCGCCATGTTGTAGTCGACGGCGGAGACATCTTTCCCGGCAACGATGCGCTCCGCGAGGCTCTTGCTGATCACGTCGGGGGCCTTGGCCAGAATGGGGCCGTAGAACTTGGCGACGTCGGCTGTATGAATGATCTTCTGCATGGTGAGACCGGCGTCGAAAGCCGAGGGCAGGTCCACCTCGTCACAATGCTCGCCAAGCGCCTCGGCGAGTTCGGAAAACGCGTCCTTCGTGACGTCTTCGGCAAACTCGTCCCACGGCGGCGATTTGACGAAGGCGAACACCGGATCAACCGGTGGATCCTGAAGCGCCACCTCGCGCAGGCGTGTGCGGCTGCGCGGACGCATCCAGGTGTCGCGCGGATCGTAGGCGGTCAGACAGTCGGCGATCAGGCCGACGTCCTCAAGCGAGCGGCCAAAGACGCCGATGGTATCGAGCGGCGGTGCCTGCATCAGCACGCCTGTTCTCGAAATCAGGCCGTGCGTCGGTTTGAGCCCGTATACGCCGCAAAACGATGCCGGGCGGATGACCGAACCTCCGGTTTGCGTGCCGACGGCGACGGGCACCATATGGTCAGCCACCGCGGCCGCCGAGCCGCTCGAGGAGCCGCCAGGTGTATGCTCCGGGTTGCCCGGGTGACGTGTCTTGTTCGGATGAAGCACCGCCAGCTCTGTCGTCACTGTCTTGCCGAGAATGATGGCGCCCGCGTCGCGCAATGCGCTCACCAGCACGGCATCGTCTCCCGGCTGCCGTCCGGCGTGGGCGGGCGTGCCGTTCTCGGTCGGGTAGTCGCTGGTATCGATGATGTCCTTGATGCCCACTGGCACGCCGTGGAGTGGACCTGTCGCGGGGTCGGCTGCGCGACGCGCGTCGGCGGCCCGCGCCTGCGCCAGCGCATAATCCGGATCGAGGTGCTCCCACGCCATGACCGTTTCGTCGCGTTCGGCGATGCGAGCGAGGCATGCCTCGACGAGCATGACGGACGTGATCTCGCCTTTTTCGATGCGCGCTGCCGCATCCGCGGCAGTCAACTCGCTCAGAAAGCGTATCTGTTCAGGTTCCATCGAATATGCTCCCGGCGCGCTAGCGTCCGTAGATCGCCTCCGGTAACCAAAGCGCAATGCCCGGGAACGTGTACAGCAACACCATGGACAGGAAGATCATCGACAGGAATGGCAGCACCCCCTTGAAGATGTCGATCAACTGAACATGCGGGGGCGCCACCCCCTTGAGATAGTATGCCGCCATCGCCATGGGCGGTGTAAGGAACGATGTCTGCAGATTGAGCGCAACGAGGATACCGAAAAACAGCGGATCGACGCCGAAATGCGGCAGCATCGGCAGGAAGATCGGAACGAAGATGATGATGATCTCCGACCATTCGAGCGGCCAGCCGAGCAGGAAAATGATGAATTGCGCCAGGATCAGGAACATCACGGGCGAAAGGTCGAGCGACAGCACGAAATGTTCGATGAGTTTCTCGCCGCCAAGATAGGAGAACACCGACGAGAACGTCCACGAGCCGACAAACAGCCAGCAGACCATCGCGGATGTGCGCACGGTCAGATAGATCGATTCCCGCAGGCGCTCCTGGTCGTTGACCTTCCATGCCGTGTAGGCCGCCAGCCCGAGGAACAACCCGATCTCGAAGGCGAGGGGATTGAACTCGTGGTCGGCGAACTGGCTGTTGAGGCCGAGCACGGTGAACATCAGGGTGTAAATCAGCCCGCCGATGAGGCCGAAGACCGCGCCCTTGCCGGCGAATGCATAGACGCGCTGCAGCGCGCGCGCGTTCGGCCACAGCCAGGCGGAGAACTTCGACGCGCCGATTTTGCTCCAGAAGTACAGCGCGATGGCCACCGTCAGAACGACATAAACAATGGGGCCGGCACCGGTCTCGTCGATATCCGGGATACCAAGTCCGGTGGAGACGTTGATCAGCCCCTTCACGATGTGGAAGAGAACAGCGGTGGCCGCGGCGGAAAACCCGGCCGACCCGATCATGATGACGTATCCAAGCAGTTCGCGCAGCACGGCCGGCGCGATCCGGCCGAGCACCGTAATCAACGCGACCAGTCCAAGACCGATACCCGGCACGATCAGGAAGCCGGGCTCTTCCGGCAGCTTGTAGCCGAAGAACACCTCGGACGATTTGTGCATCGCGATGTAAAGCGTCGTGATGACAAGGGTGGCGATACCGCCTTGACCGAGCGCGAAGAGCCAGCCCTCATAAGGGTTTTCCGGCGCGTCGGTCCACTCGGGCTTGACGGTGCCCTGCGCCATGCCGCCGAGGCGGTAGCTGATCGCAAGGACCATGCCGCCGAGCGCGCCCATGGATGCGGCTTCGGACGGCGTGGCCAGACCCATGAGAATGGCGCCGAGAACGGAGAAAATGAGGAATGCGAGGGGGAAGAACGAGGTCGCCATCATGATCGCGACCTCGGTGCCCGTTACATCCGGAATATCCTCCGCGCGGGGCTTCGGCGCAATCGCCGGATTCATCAGGGCCCGTCCCATCACATAGATGATGTACAGGCCGGCCAGCATGAAGCCGGGGATGATGGCGCCCGCGTACAGCTTCACAACCGACACGTTGGAGGTTGCGGAATAGACGATCAGCATGATGCTCGGCGGGATCAGGATGCCGAGGCAGCCGCCGGCGCAGATCACGCCTGATGCGAAGCTCTTGTCGTACCGCGCCTTCAACATGGCGGGAAATGCCAGAAGGCCCATCAGGGTCACGACGGCGCCGATGATGCCGGTTGCTGTCGCGAACATGGCGCAGGTCGCCAGCGCGGCGATCGCCATGGAGCCAGGCATGCGCCGCGTGGCGATGTAGAGGGTATAGAACAGCCGGTCGACGATGTTGGCGCGCTCGACGATGTAGCCCATGAAGAGGAACAGCGGCACCGCGGTCAGGACGTCGTTGGCCATGACCGAATAGGTCTGGTTGACCAGAAGGTCGAAGATGCGGTTGTTCAGTAAGGCGTCAATCGTCTCGCCGATGCCGTCCGCCTTCAACAGCCCCATGCGTTCCGGGTCCCAGTATGCGTAGTAGCCGAACGCGACGCCCATGGCGACGAGGGTGAAGCAGATCGGGAAGCCGAGGAGGATAGTGAGGATGAAGATGCCGAGCATGAACACGGCGACTTGAGGATCGGTCATCTGCCTTTCCTCCCGTCCGTCAGCCCGAGCTCTTCCTCGGTGACGGCCTCGTCTTCCGCCTGGTGCAGCAGCATGGTTTCCATTTCTTCGACGTCTTCCAGATGCGCGGGCCACTCACCCGTCCGCATGCAGATGATGCAGCGGCACACCTGGGCGATGCCCTGGATGAAACAGAGCGCGCCGGCAACCGGAATGATCATCTTGAACTGGAAGATCGGCACATTGGCCGGGCTCATCACGCTCACTTCCTTGTAGAACCAGGATTCGCCGGCATAGTCCCAGCCGGCGAAAACGAGCGCGAGAATGCCGGGAAAGTAGAAAATGAAATAAAGAACGAACTCGACGCGCGCCTGGGTACGCGGTTTCCATAACCGGTAGACAACGTCGCCGCGCACATGGCCGTCGCGGGAGAGGGTGTAGGCGCCGGCCATCATGAACAGCGTGCCGTACATCATGTAGCTGAAGTCGAACGCCCAGGACGTCGGGTCGCGCAGCAGGTAGCGGACGAACACCTCGTACGCCATGCCGAAGGTCATGATCATGATGCACCAGGAGAAGGCCTTGCCGACCCACGATGTGATCCGATCGATGAAATTTATGAAATTGACCAAGTTTCCCCCCACAAAGTCCGCGTGCCAACATGTAAACGCGGAAGGGACGGCGCCGCGGGGCGCCGTCCCGATAGTCGCAAAGAACCCGGTCGACTAGAAGTCGATTTCGCCCGGGAAGTAGTGCTTGTATGCGAGCTTGTAGTCTGCCGCGTTGTTGATGTCGTAGAACGCGACCCGCTGCGACCAGGCCTTCTGGCTTTCGACAACCTTCTTGAAGAAGGGATCCTGGTTCAGCTTCGCCAGCACCTTGTCCCAGGAGTCCAGCTGCGCCTGCATCACGGCCGAGGGCGTGCGGTGCACCTTGACGCCGTCCTTGTTGAGCAGCGTCTGCAGGTCCTTCGAGTAGCTGTCCATCGCCATCCCGTAGTTCGCCGTATTCGCGGCCTCGGCGGCATATTCCAGGATCTTCTTCTGCTCGTTCGGCAGTGAGTTGTACTTGTCCTGGTTGAAGGTAATTTCGAAGAACTCGGCCGCCTGATGGTACGAACCCATCATGTAGTGCTTGCGCACGTCCTGGGCGCCGAACTGGCGGTCCGACGTCGGATTGTTGAACTCGAACGCCTCGATGACGCCGCGCTCCAGCGCCGGCACGATCTCGCCACCCGGCAACTGCGTCACTTTCACGCCCATGCCCTGCATGATGTCCGTGGCCAGGCCGACGGTCCGGTATTTGAGACCCTTCATCTGATCGACAGACTTGATCTCCTCGGTGAACCAGCCGAGCGGCTGCGTCGGCATCGGCATGCAGAAGAAGCCGACGAGGATCAGTTTCAGGATGTCCTGAACCAGCTCGCGGTAAAGCTCCTTGCCGCCGCCATAGTGGATCCAGGCGAGAATCTGTGAAGCGTTTGCGCCAAAGACCG
>JANQLP010000029.1 GCA_028280515.1 Hyphomicrobiales bacterium | reverse complement strand
GCCGAAACGGTCGCGGCGCGATGCAGCGCATCGGGCAAGGCCGTTTCGTTGCCGGGCGTCCGCCAATCGGAAACCCGCAAGGGACGGGCGGTCTTGCGCCAATCCCGGCGCAAAGCCCCTTGCCCGTACGCCCGGGTACGCGCCATAGGCCTTTGCTTGGTCTTGTCGCAAAATCGCTCCGTCAGAATGGCTCCGATTTGATCGAAAAGGCTCTAAACCCCGCACCACCGCTTGGCAATTTCGGTATAGATGTCCGTCGCCTCGTCGATGCGCTCGACAACGCAATACTCGTCGGTCTGGTGCGCGAGCGCAGCCTCGCCGGGACCGAGGACGACCGTCGGCACGCCGCCATAGGCCGGTGTGAGGGCGGACGCATCGGTAAAGTAGGTCGCCGCCTCGATGGTTGGGGACCAGCCGGTTTTCTCCGAAACGA
This sequence comes from Hyphomicrobiales bacterium, assembly GCA_028280515.1. Classification (GTDB taxonomy): domain Bacteria; phylum Pseudomonadota; class Alphaproteobacteria; order Rhizobiales; family Methyloligellaceae; genus UBA2767. Next base: position 2,250 of record JANQLP010000029.1, on the reverse strand, counting down.
TGCCGAACACCTCCTGCATCCAGTCGGCTTCGGGTTCCGTCCATACACCGCCGACATCGATCATCGTCTCCACCTCGACCTCATCGCCGAGATAGCTGGCGATCTGGTCACGTAAGCGGTCGTGGTTCTGGTCGGGGATTGTACGCATGTCGATGGTGAACTCGGCATGGTCGGGCACGGAGTTGACGTTGATGCCGCCCGTCATCGTGCCGACATTGAGTGTCGGTGCGCCCAGCACCGGGTGACGCGCGACGTTGAAGTCGAAATCCTCAAGCTTCGACATAGCGCGGGCCGCCTTGTAGATGGCGTTGACGCCCTGCTCGGGCATGGAGCCATGCGCGGTCACGCCCCTGGCAATGCCCTTCAGCCAGAGTGCGCCCTTGTGCCCGACCCATGGCTCGTTCGAGCTTGGCTCGGCAACGATGACCGCGCCGACGTTGCCGAGCGCGCCGTTCTTCTCAGCCAGATCGAAGGCGCCGGCGCAGGCGGTTTCCTCTCCGGCGGTGATGACGAGTTCCAGGCCCGGCGAGTCCTTCAGTTCTCCGGCGAGCGAGATCGCCGCGACCGTGAATGCGGCCACCCCGCTTTTCATGTCTGAGGAGCCACGCCCCCAGAGCTTCCCGTCGGAAATCTCACCGGCGAACGGATCGACGGACCAGGGCTGCAGGCCGAGCGGCACCGTGTCCACATGGCCGGTAAAACACAGGGCGGGCCTGGCGTCGCTGCCGCCGATCCGCGCAATCAGGTTGGCGCGGCCTTCGCCGAAATCGTGATAGGTGAGATCGAAACCGGCGTCCTCGAGGAGGGCGCCGAGATGCTCCGCACAGACCCGTTCGTTGCCCGGCGGGTTGACCGTGTCGAAGCGGATCAGCTCCTGTGTGAGTTCAACCGGACCGACGGCCATTTCTTTTCTCCCCGACAAGAATTGCTTGCTCGGTCCGTGTCCTTGCAACGATATTGGCGCGAGTCAATAGGCCCGGCCGGGCCATCAATCACGCGGAGAGATAATGCTGAAAGAAGACAAATTCGACGCGGAAGAGATCCTCGAACGCATCACGAAATGGGTTCGCACCGAGTCGCCAACCCATTTCACGGCCGGGGTCAACGCCATGATGGACCTTGCTGAATCGGAGCTGAAAGAGATGGGGGCGGCGACCGAACGGCTGCCGGGCCTCGATGGATTCGGCGATGTGGTGACGGGGCGATTTGCCGACGACAAGGGCAGGAACAGTGGTGGCATTCTCGTGCTCAGCCATCTCGACACGGTGCATGAGCTCGGCAGTGTCGACGGCGTTCTGGAGGTCCGCCGCGACGGCGACAAGGTTTACGGACCCGGCATCCTCGACATGAAGGGCGGGGGACAGCTCGGGCTTTGTGCGATGCGTGCGCTGCAGAAGGCGGACGTCTCGCCGAAGCTGCCGGTCACCTTCATGTTTACGCCGGACGAAGAGGTCGGCACGCCGTCGGCGCGCGAACGCATCGAAACCGAGGCGAAGGCCCACAAATATGTTCTGGTTCTGGAATCCTTGAGGCCCTGGGGCGATGTGGTCGTCGGGCGTCATGCCATCCAGAGGTTCTTCGTGCGCACGCACGGCAGTCCGTCGCACGCCGGGTTCACCAAGGCGCAGGGGCGCAGCGCGATCACCAAGATGGCGGAACTGATCGGCCGCATCGAGGCCATGACCGACTATGAGCGGGGCACCACCTATTCCGTCGGTACCGTCCATGGCGGCACGTTCGTGAATGTGGTGGCCATCACCTGCGAGGCCGAGGTGTTGTGCGTGGCGCCGAGCGATGAGCTTCTGGACGAGGTCTGCGCACGAATGGCCGGGCTTGAAGGCGAGGAAGACGGCGTGCGCATCGAGGTGGAACGGACGCTCAACCGGCCCGTCGCCCCGCCGCACGAGAAGACAATGCAGCTCTACGAGACTGCCAAGGGTTTCGCGGACGAGCTTGGTATCACCTTCGGCCACTGCCTGTCCGGCGGCGGCAGCGACGGCAACTTCACCGGCGCCCTGGGGATCGCGACGCTGGACGGTCTGGGCGTCGCAGGTGCCGGCGCCCACACCTTCGAGGAACATCTGCTCGTCTCATCGCTCGTACCGCGCTGCCGGTTGCTCGCGGGTCTGTTGGAGCATCTGGACTAGGGCTTAGAGCAAATCCGATTAGGTTGAGTCACCCTGTTTCAACCTAATCAGATAAATTTGCTCTATATCTTAAAGTGTTAGAGCATCTTTATGCGTTCGGATT
>JANQLP010000020.1 GCA_028280515.1 Hyphomicrobiales bacterium | reverse complement strand
CATGGCATGGCAGAACTGCCCGAGGCCGATAGACGCCGTATCGCCGTCGCCCGACACGCCGAGATAGATGAGCTCACGGTTGGCGATGTTGGCGCCGGTTGCGATCGACGGCATGCGCCCATGCACGGAATTGAACCCGTGACTGCGATTCAGGAAGTATGTCGGTGTCTTCGACGAGCAGCCGATGCCGGAGAGCTTTGCAAGCCGGTGCGCCGGCAGATCCAGCTCGAAACACGCCTCGATGATCGCTGCGGAAACGGAATCGTGACCGCATCCGGCACACAGCGTTGAAACCAAACCCTCATAATCGCGGCGGGTGAGTCCCAGCTCGTTCTTCGGGAGGTTGGGGTGCTTGACCACCGGTTTCTTCATATAGGTCATGACTGTCAGGCTCTCCTGGCGCCCTTACATCGCCCGCATCGACAACTGCATTGCCCCGGCAACCGACTTGTCCGCCTCGATTACCGTTTCGATCTCGCGCCGCACCCATTCCGCCGTGAGCGGCATGCCATCGTAGTTCAGGACCGGAATGAGCTTCTCGCCCGCGATGCCGGCTTCGGTCATGAGCAGCGAGCGCATCTGAGCATCGCGGTTCTGCTCGATGACAAAAATGCGTTCATGTTGTTCCGCGAACCGTTTGACCTGCTTGCCGAACGGAAACGCCCGCAACCGCATGGTGTTGAGCTTGTAGCCCTCACGCGCCAGCAGCTCCACTGCCTCGCGGACCGCCGGTTCGGTCGAGCCGAAATTGATAATGCCGAGTTTGCTCGTCCGTCCGCTCTTGCGGATCACGGGTTTGGGAACGATTTGCGCGGCGGTCGCGAACTTGCGGGTCAGCCGGTCGAGATTCTCCGCGTTGATGCCCCCGTCTTCCGTGTAGGTTGCGAACGCGTCGTGGGACGATCCGCGCGTGAAGAACGCGCCTTTGGTGGGATGCGTGCCCGGAAGCGTGCGATAGGGAATACCGTCGCCGTCGACGTCCCAGTAACGTCCGAACTGCTTCGCCTTGTCGAGCATTTCCGCCGTCATCACCTTGCCGCGGTCGTGGGCATGCGCGTCATTCCACTCCAGCGGCTTCGTGACCCACTCGTTCATGCCGATATCGAGATCGCTCATGACGATCACCGGTGTCTGCAGTCGCTCGGCAAGGTCGAAGGCCTCGACGCTCAGGTCGAAGCACTCCTTCGGGTCGGAGGGAAGCAGCAGGACCTGTTTGGTATCGCCATGGGACGCGTAGGCGCAAGCGGTGATATCCGACTGCTGCGTGCGTGTCGGCATGCCCGTCGACGGGCCGCCGCGCTGCACGTCGAAGAGAACCAGCGGCACTTCAGCGAAGTAGGCAAGACCGATGAACTCGGCCATCAGCGAAATGCCCGGACCGGACGTCGACGTGAAGGCCCGCGCGCCGTTCCATCCGGCGCCGATCACGATCCCGATGGCCGCAAGCTCGTCCTCCGCCTGCACCACCGCGACCTGGCGTTTGCCATCCTTGTCCAAACGCAGGCTCTTGGCATATTTGTCGAAAGCTTCCGCGAGCGACGTGGACGGGGTGATCGGATACCAGGCGGCCACCGTCGCGCCGGCGTAGACGCAGCCGATAGCGGCAGCCTCGTTGCCCGTGATCATGATCCGTTCCTTGTCCGCCCGGCCGTGTTTCACCCGTATGGGAAGCGGACAATCGAAGTGCTTTTGCGCATAGGTGCGGCCCATCTTGAGAGCCTCGATATTGCGCTTGATCAGATGGTCCTTGCCCTTGAACCGGTCACGGACCACCTTCTTGACCACATCGAAATCCATGTCGAGCAGCACCGTCAGCGCACCGACATAGACGACGTTCTTGAAAAGCTGGCGTTCGCGCGGGCTCTCGAAAACTTCCGCGCACATCCGTGCAATCGGAATCCCGAGGATGATGATGTCCTGGCGGGAGAACGGGCGCGGCAGACTGGAATCGTAGATCAGAAATCCGCCCGGCGAGATCTCGGCCACATCCTGCGAGTAGGTCTGCGCGTTCATGGCCACCATGATGTCGACCCCATCGCGGCGCGCCATGCGCTCCGTCTGCGTCACGCGCACCTCATACCAGGTCGGCAGACCCTGGATGTTCGAGGGAAAGATGTTCTTCGGTACGACTCCGAGACCCATCCGGAACAGAGACTTGGCGAACAGCAGGTTGGCACTGGCCGAACCAGAGCCGTTCACATTGGCAAACTTGACGACGAAATCGAAAGACCGCTTCATTTGATATACGCCATACAATTCGGTTGCCCGGCGGGGTTCGCCTGGCGCTCCACATAGGTGAATTTCTGCATGTCCCACGCGCCAGTCGGGCACCGCTCGGCGCACAGGCCGCAGTGGAGGCACAGATCTTCGTCCTTCGCCATGATGCGGCCCGTCTTGAGCGCGTCGGATATGTAGAGATCCTGGGTGAGGTTCTTTGCCGGCACACGCAGGCGCGCGCGCAATTCGCCTTCCTCACCGTTTTTCGTGAAATTGATGCAGTCCACGGGACAGATATCGACGCAGGCATCGCATTCAATGCAAAGGTTGCGGACGAAAACCGTCTGGACGTCGCAGTTCAGGCACCGCTCCGCCTCGAGATAGGCAAGTTCGTCGTCGAAGCCGAGCTCAACCTCGGCCTTGAGGTCCTTGAGCGTAACCTTCTGGTCCTGATGCGGTACGGCAAACCGCGCATCCTCCGAGTAGTCGTTGGCATACGCCCACTCGTGGATGCCCATTTTCTGACTGGCAAGGCTTGCGCCCGGCGGCGGCCGTTCCTCGGTCAGGCTCCTGCCGTGACAGAAGAGGTCAATGGAAATGGCGGCCTGATGGCCGTGGGCGACGGCCCAGATTATGTTCTCGGGCCCCCACGCAGCGTCCCCGCCGAAGAAGATACCCGGCCTGGTCGACATCATCGTCCTATTGTCGACGGTCGGCATTTCCCAGTCGTTAAAATCGATGCCGATGTCACGCTCGATCCACGGGAACGCGTTGTCCTGACCGATCGCCATCAACACGTCATCGCATTCGAAAACCACTTCCTCGCCCGTCGGCACCAGCGTGCGTTTGCCGTCATCGGCATATTCCGCCTCCACGAGGGCGAACCTGACGCCTTTGAGTTTTCCGTTCTCGACGATGAATTCCTTGGGTTGATGATTGTCGAAGACGGGGATGCCCTCGCGTTCGGCGTCTTCAATCTCCCAGTCGGACGCCTTCATGTCCGCACGCGGCGAGCGTACGGTCACGCGCACGTCCTTGCCGCCAAGCCGAAGCGCGGACCGGCAGCAATCCATGGCGGTGTTTCCGCCGCCGATCACAACCACCCGTTTGCCGATCTTCTTGGTGTGCTCGAAGGCGATGGATGTCAGCCAGTCGATGCCGATGCGGATGCGGGCGTCGCCTTCCTCGCGGCCGGGAATGCTCAGATCCTTGCCGCGCGGCGCGCCCGTGCCGACGAACACCGCGTCGAATTCTTCTTCCAGGAGCGTCTTGAGGCTGGTGATTTCCTCGCCGAAACGGGTCTCCACGCCCATATCGAGGATGTAACCGATTTCCTCGTCGATCACTTTTTCCGGCAGCCGGAACGGGGGAATGTTGGTCCGCATCAATCCCCCGCCCCGCGGATCCTTCTCGAACAGAACGCAGCTGTAGCCGAGCGGCATCAGATCGCGCGCAACGGTGAGCGAAGCGGGGCCGGCGCCGATCAGCGCGACGCGCTTTCCGTTTTTCTTCTTGGGAATTCTGGGCAGCAATCCGGAGATATCGTCGCGGTAGTCCGCCGCGACACGTTTCAGCCGGCAGATCGCGACGGGCTTCTCTTCAAGCCGTCCGCGCCGGCACGCCGGCTCGCACGGACGGTCGCAGGTACGCCCGAGAATGCCGGGAAAGACGTTCGATTCCCAGTTGAGCATGTAGGCGTCGGTGTACCGCCCCTGCGCGATCAGCCGGATATATTCGGGTACAGGCGTGTGCGCGGGACACGCCCACTGGCAGTCCACCACCTTGTGGAAATAGTTCGGGTCAGTGATGTCCGTCGCACGCATGCTGCGCGGCTTGACGGTGACATCGGATGAGCTCATCGGCCCAACACCTCAGGCCGCAGCAGCGCCAGCGACCTTCGCCCTTGTTTTTCTGGACGGCACCCGATTTTTTCGGGTCAGACGCGCCGTCACTCCTCCCAATAAAGGCGGGACGTCGAATCCCGCCGGTGCTCCAATACGTATCGAATCAGACCCTTCGGGAAGACGCAAGTTACAAACGCAAATTTGATTAGCACCAATTGGTGTGAGGTGGTCATCAGGTCGCACGTCCGCGGCGGCGTTTTGCATTAAATATGTCGGACGACCGTCCTATATGACTCTTCAGTGCCATGGCTGCGCCGCGCAAGAAACCCGCCCCGCGAACGGCCCCGACGCCGATCTTCACCGTCGAGGGACTGACCAAGGTCTATCACACCGGTGAAGTCGACATTCATGCGCTCGCGGGGGTTGATCTTGCTCTCTACGAGAGTGAGCTTGCGGTTCTGCTTGGTCCCTCCGGCAGCGGCAAATCGACATTGCTGAACATTCTCGGCGGGCTCGACACCGCAACCGCCGGCACAGCCCGTTTTCGCGACGCCGAGATCACGGCGATGAGCGAGCGCGAACTTACCCGGTACCGGCGCGACCATGTTGGCTTCGTGTTTCAGTTCTACAATCTCATCCCCAGCCTGAGCGCGCGCGAGAACGTCTCGCTCGTGACCGAGATTTCACGGCACCCGATGAAACCGGAGGAAGCGCTGACGCTGGTCGGTCTCGGGCACAGGCTCGACCACTTCCCGGCCCAGCTTTCCGGCGGCGAACAACAGCGCGTCGCCATTGCCCGCGCGATCGCCAAGCGCCCCGAAGTCCTGCTTTGCGATGAGCCGACGGGCGCGCTCGACTCCAAGACCGGCGTGCAGGTGCTGGAAGCGCTCACCTCGGTCAACGAGGAGCTCGGCACGTCCACTGCGGTCATCACCCACAATGTCGCCATCGCCGATATCGCCCACCGGGTGTTTCATTTCGGTGACGGGCGGATCGTGCACACCAAGGTCAACAAGAAACGGATCGCCCCGTCGCAGGTGAAATGGTGATCGCCCCGTGAGCGCGCTCGACAAGAAACTCATACGCGACGTCGTGCGGCTGTGGGCACAGGCCCTCGCCATCGCGCTGGTCCTCGCCGCGGGCGTCGCGACGCTGATCCTGGCGGTGGGCGCGTACCGCTCCCTTGAGGAAACACGCTCCGCCTACTATGAGCGCTACCGTTTCGCCGATGTGTTCGCCACGGCCAAACGCGTTCCGGAGTTCGTTGAACGGCAGGTTCTGGAGATGCCCGGCGTCGCCTCGGCGGAAGCGCGTATATCCGAATTCGCGCTGCTCGACATCGCGGACATGGTCGAGCCGGCAACGGGCATGGCGCTCTCCCTGCCGGACCATCACGAGCTCCGGCTCAACCGGACCTATCTGCGCGAAGGACGGTTTCCAGAGCCCGGCCGGGTCGACGAGGTGGTCGTCAACGAAGCTTTTGCGAAGGCTCACAAATTCCAGCTCGGGTCCGAGTTTCACGCGATCCTGAACGGATACAAGCGCCCGCTGCGTATTGTCGGGATCGCCCTTTCGCCCGAATTCATCTACGCGCTCGGCCCCGGCGACCTCATTCCGGACGACAGGCGGTTCGGCGTCTTGTGGATGTCGGAGAAAGCACTTGCCGCCATGTACGATCTCGAGGGCGCGTTCAACTCGGTGAGCGTCAAGCTCCAGCGGGACGCGCGGGAAAACGAGGTCATCCAGCGGCTGGACACGCTACTGGAGCGGTATGGCGGAACGGGCGCCTATGGCCGCAAAGACCAGACGAGCCATGCCTTTATCGACGCCGAGTTGAAACAACTCCAGGCCATGGCGCAGGTCATTCCGCCGATCTTCCTGCTGGTGTCGGCGTTCCTGATCAACATCACACTGTCGCGGCTGATCGCGCTTGAGCGCGAGCAGATCGGTCTCCTGAAGGCGCTTGGCTACTCCGCGTTCGCCGTCGGCTGGCATTATGTGAAACTGGTCCTGATCATCGCCTGCGTCGGGATCGCCATCGGCGCCGCCGCGGGAACCTGGCTTGGCCAGGGCCTCACCCGGCTCTACGGCGATTTCTTCCACTTTCCGTTCTTGATTTTCCATCGCGGCATGGACATTTACGCCATCGCCGCCGGCATCTCTCTCGCCACCGCGCTTGCCGGGGGAATTCGCGGCGTCTACGCGGCGCTGACGCTGCCGCCCGCCGTGGCCATGTCGCCACCGGTTCCCACGCACTATTCCCACCTCGCCTTCGAGAAGCTGCGGGTTTTCCACCATTTCAGCCAGCTCACCATTATGGCGGTGCGTCACATCGTGCGCTGGCCGATACGCGCCGCCCTCACCGTGCTCGGCATCGCCATGAGCGGATCGCTGCTCATCACCGCACTGTTCTCGATCGACTCGATCGACTACATGGTCGACGTGATCTACTTCCAGGCCGACCGTCAGGACGCGACCGTGAACTTCGCGGACGAGCGCCCGGCGAGCGTTCTCCAGGCGGTGGAACACCTGCCGGGCGTGCTGGCTGCAGAGCCTTACCGGTCCGTGGCCGTCCGCCTGCGCCACGGGCACCGTCAACGCAAACTGGCGATCACCGGCAAGCCACCGGGCGCCGATCTGAGCCGCGTGCTCGGGCGCAATGACGTTCCTGTCGAGATCCCGAAGAGCGGACTTCTCGTGAGCGAGCGTGTCGCCAAGCTTCTGGACCTCAAGCGCGGCGATACCGTCGACGTGGAAATACTCGATGCGAGCCGTGTGCACGGGCCTCCGGACCTGAAGGTCGATCCCATCCGGCTCAGACTGACCTTCGAAGACAGGGCACCCGACTTCTCAGCCGCAGGGTTGCGCAAGAACACGCGCCGCGTTCAGGTCTCCGGCGTCATTCAGTCCTATCTGGGCCTCGCCGTCTTCATGGACATCCGCGCGCTCAACGAGCTGCTCGACGAGAGCCCGGTCGTGACCGGCGTGCACGTGGCGATCGACAACAACCGGACCGATGAGCTGTTCAAGAAGGTAAAGGAGTTGCCGGCCGTGTCGGCGATCGCACTGCAGGGCGTGTCGTTGCGCAAGTTCCGCGAGACGCTGGCAACGAACATCTACATCATGACCGCGGTGTATGTCGTCCTGAGCGTCATCATCGCGTTCGGCGTCGTATACAACTCCGCCCGCATTCAGCTCTCCGAGCGCGCGCGCGAGTTCGCAAGTCTGCGGGTGCTCGGGTTTTCGAAAGCCGAAGTATCCCATGTGCTTCTGCTGGAACTGGGTTTGCTCGTGGCTGCTGCCGTCCCGCTCGCCTGGGTCATCGGCTATGGCCTCGCGTGGATCACGGTCCAGGGCTTCGAAAGCGATCTTTATTCGGTTCCATTTGTCATCACCTCGAAAACATATGCCATGTCCACACTGGTGGTGCTGGCCGCCGCCGGCGTGTCAGCGTTCATGGTCCGCCGGCGCGTTGACCGGCTGAACATGATCCAGGCGCTCAAGACCCGGGAATAAGCTCAT
>JANQLP010000018.1 GCA_028280515.1 Hyphomicrobiales bacterium | reverse complement strand
CGCTTGCGAGGGTTGCTGCCGATGCGTTCGGTTACGACAACTTCAGGCGCCAGCAGATCGATCCACTCCATCGCCTTCATGTTTGCGTGTTCATAGGAGCGGCACGCGACACGGGAGACATCCCAATCGACCAAGTCATGATCGGAGAGCATCGCATAGCCGACACGCCCCGACGCCACGGCCAATCCCATGACCCTAAGCGGAGCCACGAAACCTTTGGTGATCGGACAATCGGGCCGCAATGCGATTGAGGGTGTGCACTCGGTTGAAATGGCCGAGAAAGCTGTAGCCGCATGTCGGCATGTGAGCCAGCCGTCGCTCGATGTCGCTTCCCACTTCGGAAAACACCGAGGCGAAGAGCGTTTCGAAGCTGCATCCGAAGATCAGCGACAGACCGCAGATTTCCGGCACGGTCGGGATGCTTCTGCCGCTTTCGAACGCGGAGATGCGCCGCTTGTCGACACCGAGTAAATGGCCGCAATCAGCTTGCGACAGACCTGAACGGCGCCGTGCCGTTTTCAGGTCGATTGAAAAAGAACTGTGCATGTATGGGTTAATGATTGATGCCGGGTTTCGGCCGATGGTTACCGATCTCCCGGCGGTTATGACTAATCACATCGTCGATGTGTGAAAGAACGTTCTGTTGATTGGCAGGCTGGCGCAACATGCAATGGAGGGGTGAAACCCCTCCATCGACTTGGCCGATCCGGCCATTCACCTCCTCTGCCGCTCTCCATTCTTTCCCATCGTCCCATCAGGGTATCGAACCGGGGCACCGATGCAATCCGTCACTTGGTACAAGTATCCGCACTTCGGGGCGGGTTTGCTGAATCCGCGCTTGGCGTAGACTGTCTGCATGACACACAAGCAAAATGAGCTGCCGCCGGAACTGAAGCGCTATCTCGCGCTTTGTAAGCGCACCTACGAACGCATGCTGCGGGACGGTTCCTGGCCTTGGGAAGACTCCCCAAATCTCGATGATGTGATAGAGTCCGACGATATTCGTAACAAAAAAGATATATGAAACAATGTTTTGGTTATGTTCGGGTTTCGACCCAGAAACAGGGGGAAGGTGTTTCCCTGGAGGCGCAGCGAGACGCGATCATGCGCTTCGTCGGCAGAAACGACATTACGGTGATCCGCTGGTTTGAAGAGCAGCAAACGGCGGCCAAATCCGGCCGCCCGGTTTTTAATGCCATGCTCAAGGATTTGCGGGCCGGCAAGGCAGCGGGTGTCGTGATGCACAAGATCGACCGCTCGGCCCGGAACTTCTTCGATTGGGCCCGGATCGGCGATCTTGCGGACAGAGGGATTGACGTTCACTTCGCGACCGAGAGCTTCGATTTCCGGTCGCGCGGCGGCCGCCTGACCGCCAACATCCAGATGGCCGTTGCCGAAGACTATGTGCGCAACCTGCGCTCCGAGATCAAAAAGGGGCAGCGGGGTCTCCTAGAACGCGGGTACTACCCGTTCTCGGCGCCGATCGGCTACCGCAACAACGGCAAGGGCGAACTCAAGACCATTGATCCCATCTCCGGCCCCCTGGTGAGACAGGCATTCGAGCTGTACGCCAGCGGGCAATACTCCCTGCACTCGCTGCGGCACGAGTTGGCCAGGCGGGGACTTCGAGGTGCTTCCGGCGGGCCGCTCTCCAAGGGCTGCTTGGAGAGGTTTCTCGCCAACCCGTTCTATACCGGCACCATCCGCATCAGACGAGCCGGGGAGGTGTATGCGGGAGGGCATGAACCGCTCGTCGATGCCGAACTCTTTGAGCGCGTAGCGTTGGTGCGCAGCGGGAAGAGCGGCAAGAAAGTCACCCGTCACAATCACTTGTTCCGAGGTCTGTTCGCCTGCGGCAGCTGCGGTCGCGCCATGATCCCGGAGAGGCAAAAGGGGCACGTGTACTACCGCTGCCATGTTCCGGCATGCCCGCGGAACTGCATCCGCGAGGAGCCGCTCGATAGCGCGGTCAGGCAGGTGCTTCAGGCAGTCCGCTTGTCCGACCAGAGTATCACGGCAATCGAGCACTTGGCGAAGGAGTGGTCGCGTGCGGGAGCCCGTTCATGTGACGCGAAAACCGTTTCCATGCGGCTCGCCAAGGTCAACGAGCGGATCGAGAGGCTGGAAGATGCCGCCATCGAGCAGATCATCGACAAGGCCACCTTCATGGCAAGAAAGGAAAAGCTTCTCCTTGAGAAGACGGCCATCGAGCAAGAGGCGGCTGATCGGGATCGAAGTGGCCGGGACAAGGATGCAATCGGGAGGCTTCTCGAACTCCTGAAAAACCTTGTAATGCATTACGATTATGCCGACCCGGTGGGAAAACGCGAGATCATCGAAATCGGCACCTCGAACCGATCGGTCATGGCAAAAAACGTCTCTGTTGAGCCGGCAAACTGGTTGGTTCGGGCCGGGGAGGCCGTTGCCGGCCTCTCATGTGCAGATGCTCGTACCACTTCTCGAATCTGGCGCCCGTCAAAGCACTGCGAACAGCAGATACAGGAGCTGGCTAAACTTGCCCGGTCATCGGACGTCGAGCGGCTCCATCAGCGCTTCATGGATGGATACAAGAACGCCGCGGGCACCAGGCTCCATGACCGGATTGACGACGATGCCCTGTGAAGCCGATCCACGATGTCGTCTCGACCGTCGGCCAGACCGTTGGACGCGAGCCGCTCCGCACGTTCGGTATTCGGCAGCGCGATATGCTTCATCACCTGGCTGTTTTCGGTCAGACGGGCACCGGAAAGTCGACACTGCTGTCGCGGCTGATGCGGCAGGATTTGGAGAACGGCAGCGGTTTCTGCCTGATCGACCCGCACGGT
>JANQLP010000010.1 GCA_028280515.1 Hyphomicrobiales bacterium | reverse complement strand
CACGTCTGTCCATCTCCAAACGGGTGAACTTCAGTTTCTCCATCCTTTATGGCGCATAAAGCGCGGCATTTCATCCTTCGTTACCTGACCGTCATCGTTAAGGTCGAGCCAGGTGAATCGTTCTTCCGCAAACCGGTTGAACTCCTCGCGTGTGATCGCCCCGTCACGGTCCTTGTCGAACCTGCGAACGATCCGTTTGGTTCCCCGTTCGACACGTTCACGGACCACCGTTTCGATCTCCTCCGCATCAACAATCCCGTCCTTGTTGCGGTCAAATTCCGCGAAGCGCGCCTCGCGCACGGCCTTGATCTCCTCCAGTGAAACCGCACCGTCCCTGTTCGCATCTGCACGCGCCAGCCAGCCCTTCGGGCCCTGCATTCCCATACCGGGCTGCCCCGGTCCAAATTGTGCAAACGCAAAACTTGCGCTCAACACGCCAAGTCCCAACGCACAGATCGCCAGTCCGATCAATCGTATAGCGCCAAAAGCCATCTTGAGTTCTCCTCTCAAATAACTCGAGATCGCGCCGGCTCCCCGTCGGCCGTCCCATACTGTCATACGGATTGGGTCGCCGGCGTCCGTCGCGAAAAAAGATGCCCGGACAAAGCGGTAATCGGTCATTAAGCAACAATGCGCTCGTAGGCCGCGCGCACCATTTGGACCGTATCGCGAAGATGGGATTGCAGGCTTTGGAAATCCGGCTTTTCCGTCGCCCGCAAAAGAAGACCGATCAACCCCGCGGACGCCGTGCTCTCCTCGAACGGCCGGTCCAGACACAGGCGCAGCACCTGCGTCAAATTGTGGTAGAGGTGTGCGGCCGGAATGAGCAGCTGCGCGTCGTCAGCCGAGAGCGCGCCCGCGGCGGTCAGTTTTTCCAAACTCCTGGCTGTGTTCTGATCCAGAACGTCTGCATTCTCGTGCGCGGTCGCGACCTGCAGGAACTGCGCGATGAACTCCAGATCGACCAGGCCGCCGCGGACATTCTTGAGGTCCCAAATGTCTTCCGTACCCTTTTCCCTGTCGATGCGTTCGCGCATGTCATGAACGTCGGCGACGAGCTTCGCCCTGTCACGATCCATGGTCAGCACATCGCAAATGGCGTCTTCGACCTTGCGCCTGAGAGTTTCCGGCCCTGAAACGACGCGGGCACGGGTCAGCGCCAGATGCTCCCAGGTCCATGCCTCGGAACGCTGGTAGCTGACAAAACTGTCGAAATGCGTGGCGACCGGACCCGAATGGCCCGATGGGCGCAACCGCATATCAACCTCGTAGAGTGTTCCTTCCGCGGTTTGCGCGGAGAGCGCGCTGATCAGGCGCTGCGTGAACCGCGTATAGTACTGGCCGCCCATCAGCGGCCGCGCGCCGTCCGACATACGCGCGTCCCCGTCAAAATCATAGATGATGATCAGGTCGAGGTCCGATGTTGCGGTCATCTCCTGACCGCCGAGTTTACCCATGGCGATGACGGCCGCCTGTCCGCCGTCGATATGGCCGTGCTGCCGCACCATCTCCTGCTCGACTTCGTTGTGCAGGGCCTCGATGAAAAGCTGCGCAAGACATGCATAGGCACCGCCCGCCTGGTCGGCGCCGATGGTGCCGGAAAGCACACGCACGCCGATCAGGAAAGCCTGCTCCTGACCGAGCCGGCGTGCCCGGTCGAGATGGTCCTGATAATCCTGGGCACGCGCAAGCCCCTGATCGACGAGAGGTTGAAGGGTCTCCGGAGTCGGCACGTCCCCGAAGAACCCGGGGTCGAGAACCGCATCAAGAACCTGGCTGCGCCGGCTCAGCACCCGCGCGAGCCGGGGTGCGGTACCCAGGATGTCGGCGATCAGCCGAAGCAGGCTTGTGTTCGAGCGGAGCAGCGAAAAGAGCTGAATGCCGGCAGGTAACTCGGACAGGAACCGGTCGAACGAAACCAGCGCCGCACCGGGATCGTCACCCGCGGACAGCGCCTCGAGCAGTTCAGGCAGGATCTCTTCCAGCGCCTGGCGTGAACGCTGGCTTCTCGTGGCCGCGTACCGGCCAGCCTCCCAGCCGCGCACGATCTTGACTGCGGCCTCAGGGTCGCGAAACCCGTATTCCGACAGGACGGCCAATCCGTCCGGCGAATCGTCGTCACCACGAAACATCGGCTGCCGGTCTGTCCCGTCCACGTCCGGCAGACGGGCGAACAAGGCGTCATAGTGGCTCTGGACGGTCTCGAAACGCGCGACCAGGGCTTGCGAGAACGCTTCCGTCGAGTCGAACCCGCTGAAGCATGCAATCCGGCTGATCTCCTCCGCACCGGATGGCAGTTGGTGGGTCTGCTCATCGGCAATCATCTGTAACCTGTGCTCGACGTGGCGGAGAAAGCGGTAGGCCTCGGTGAGGTTTTCGGCTGCCGCCGCGTCGATCCAGCCCAGCCGCGCCAATCGCTGCAGGGTCTCAAGGGTCTGCGGCGACCTGAGCTCAGTCTGTCGACCGCCCGCGATAAGCTGTTGAGTTTGAGCAAAGAATTCGATTTCGCGGATACCGCCCCTACCGAGCTTCACGTCATGGCCGGCGACCGCGATTTGGGCGTGCCCCTTGAATTCGTGAACACGACGCTTCATCGCGTGTATATCGGCAACCGCCGCAAAGTCGAGATAACGGCGCCAGATGAACGGGGCGAGTTGGCTCAGAAACGCCTGTCCGGCGTCCACATCACCGGCGATGGTGCGCGCCTTGATCAGGGCCGCCCGCTCCCAGTTCTGACCGAAGCTCTCATAGTAGGTGAGCCCCGCTTCCGTCGAGAGCGCGAGCTGCGTGGCGCCGGGATCGGGCCGCAGCCGCAGGTCGGTCCGCCATACATAGCCCTCCGCCGTACGGTCCTGAAGAAGGCGAACCAGATCCCGCGTCAGCCGTACATAGAACGGGGCCGCATCCACACCTGACTTGAGCGGCACGCGTTCGGCATCAAAAAAGACAATGAGATCGATATCGGAGGAGAAATTCAGTTCGCCCGCACCGAGTTTGCCCATGCCAAGCACGAAGTAGCCGCATCCTTCCTCGGGTGCGCCAGGATTTGCAGGCTGAAGGTTTCCCGCGCGGGCGGCTTCCGACAAAAGGTAACGCACCGCACAGGCGACCGACCGGTCCGCCACGTCGCTTAGCGCCTGTGTGACCTGATCGATGGTCCATGCATCGGCGATATCGGCAAGCGCAATACACAGTGCGGCACGGGTCTTGTAGCGGCGCAGCGCCGCCATGGCGTCGCGCTGTGATGCAGGCCCGGCGATTGCGGTTCCGAGCGCCGCGCTCAGCTCATCTAGATACTGGTCCGGCACCGCTGTCAGAATGTCCTGAAGCGTGCCCGGATCGCGCAGGATCAGACCGGTCAGATATGGAGAATTGCCGCATACCGCAGACAGGAGCCGACGAACGTTTTCGTTACCGTCAACAAGAGCACGCAGTTCGTCCAGCCCCTCCTCCGATGAAAGGCGGGCACGCAAATCCTCAAGAGACCGATCGGCCTTTTCCGGATCGTAAACGCTCGGAACGGTCGCGATGCGCTCGTACAGTCTTTCCAAGCCCGCCCCCCAGGATCACGATGAACTCAGGTCGAAGCGCCTGAGGTGCTGAACGTAATCGGCATCTACAGATAGGGCGGGATCGGATGGAAAACCGGCGATCACTTTTCCCGATCCCGCTCTAGCGCGACGTCTCTCACCGAAACAACCCGCACGCGGGACTACCGCGTCCGGTGTTCGTTATTGTGTGTGGTCTTGTGAGGTAAAGACAAGACCATGCGCAAGCCGGGTTCGTTGTCCTCGACGCGCACGGACCCGCCATACAGCCTTGCGACCGCGGCGACAAGGCTGAGACCCAGCCCGCTGCCCGGGCGCGAGCGGCTTTCTTCGAGCCGGACGAACCGTTTGAGCACCCGCTCGCGATCCTGCTCGGGAATGCCGGGGCCGGAATCGGCAACCGTGAGCTCGACGGCCTTGCCGGTGTCCGTGGCTGTGACCTCGATCTCGCCGCCCTTACCCGTGGCGCCGTATTTGATCGCGTTGTCGATCAGATTGGCCAACGCCTGACCGACGAGCTGCCGGTCGCCCTTGAAATGCACGCCGTTCGCGACGTTGGCCGTGAGCGTGATGTTCTTTTCTTCCGCCGTCGGTTCATACAGCTCGACAAAATCCTGGACCAGGGCGTTGGCATCGATCTCGTTCATTGCATTGCCGGTGGTCCCCGCTTCAAGCCGGGCGATGCTGAGCAGGGCATTGAAAGTCTTGATCAGTCCATCCGCCTCCTGAATCGTCTGCTCCAGCGCATCGCGATAGGACTTCGCGTTGCTCTTCTCGCGCAGCGCCGCCTCGGCGCGGTTGCGCAGCCGGGTGAGCGGTGTCTTCAGATCATGGGCGATGTTGTCGGAGACCTCGCGCATTCCGGCCATCAGTTGCTCGATGCGGTCGAGCATCGCGTTCAGGTTCCGCGACAGCCTGTCCAGCTCATCGCCCGACCCGTTGAGCGGCACGCGCTCCGAAAGGTCGCCTTCCATGATGGTCCGGCTTGTTGCCGTCACCGCGTCGATGCGGGCAAGCAGGCCGCGGCTGACAAGCCATCCGCCGCCGAGACCGACAAGCGCCATGAAGCCAAGGCCGATGAAGAATGCGCTTCGGACGATGCGCTCGAAGATGCGCCGGTCCTCGATGTCGCGGCCGACGATCAGGCGAAACCCGCCCGGCAGGCGAAAGATGTTGGCGAGCGCAAGACGCGATTCCACCCCACGCTGGCTGGGACGCTTGTAGGCGAATTCCACCCGCCCGACGCTGTTCCAGAGATCCTTGGAAATGGACGTCAGGTTGCCGGTTATGCGGCGGCCATCCCTGTCGGTCACGAGGTATAGGCTGTTGCCCGGCGTCAGGCTGCGGTTAGAGACCGCCTTTGTCAGACTGGAGATGCCGCCCGCGTTGTACTGCTCCGCCAGGCCGCGGGTCTCCGCCTCGATGGTCTGCTCAAGCTGACGCGCAAGCAGCACATTGGTCTGGTAGTAGATGTAGCCGATGGCGCCGGCGGACGCAGATCCGAACAGCGCCATGAAAATCACGGCCAAACGGAATGTGGTGGTGCGAAATAGCTTATGCACCGTCAGCGCGGATCGAGTAGCCAACGCCTCTTACTGTGTGCAGGAGCGGCTTGTCGAATTCCTTGTCGATCTTCGCGCGCAGCCTCGAAATATGCACGTCGATAACGTTCGTCTGGGGATCGAAGTGATAATCCCAGACATGTTCCAGCAACATGGTCCGCGTCACGACCTGCCCTGCATGTTTCATCAGGTATTCCAACAGACGAAACTCCCGAGGTTGCAGCAGAATCGGTTGGCCCGACCGTACAACCTTGTGCGTCAGCCTGTCGAGTTCCAGGTCATCGACCTTGTACTTGGTCACCGCTTCTTCCGGCGCCGAGCGCCGGGCCAGCGCTTCGATGCGTGCGAGCAGCTCGCTGAACGAGTACGGCTTTGTGAGGTAGTCATCGCCGCCCGCCCGCAGCCCCTTGACCCTGTCGTCGACCTCGCCGAGCGCACTCAGGATCAGTGCCGGCGTCTGGACGCCTTTCTCGCGGAGCTGAGAGATGACGGACAGGCCGTCGAGCTTGGGCAGCATGCGATCGACAATCAGAACGTCGTGAACCTGGCTCTCCGCGAGCGCCAGTCCAGCCTCGCCGTCCGCCGCATGGTCCGGGACGTGGCCGGCCTCTTTGAGTGCCTTGGTGAGAAACGCCGCCGTTTCGCTGTCGTCTTCAATGATCAGGACACGCATGGGCTCTGATGTTAACCCGGAAATGGACATTTCTTGAACCATATGGTCCGTCGGAGTCTGTGCTTCTAGGGTCATGGGATGAAATACCGAGGTGGCGACGGCACGGTCAACAAGGACCGTGCCGTCTAAGGTCCGTGGAGAGTTAGACCTTTTTGAGTGGGATTGCGATGAACCGCTGGTTCTCGCCCGAACGTACGAGCATGTTGACAGCCGTCCGGCCTTTGTCCTTGGCCTCGCGAAGACTGTCTGCAACGTCTTCAGGTTTGCTCACATCCTGCCCGCTAACCTTGAGGATGACGTCACCGGCTCTGAGACCCTTCTCGGCCGCCGAGGAGTCGGGATCAACCTTGGTGATCACGACACCCTTCTTGCCGGCTCCGGGCTTGCTCGATGCCGGGGCGATGGAAAGGCCCAGGCCTTCCATTTCCTCGGCCGAGCTGGCAGACGGCTTGGCGTCCCTGCTCAGGGCGGCAAGCTGCTGGCTGCTCGGGAACGTCCCCAGCTTGACGCTGATATCGCGCTCCTTGCCGTCACGCAGAACCGTGATATTCACGTTCTGGTTCGGCTCGATGGTCGCGATGGTGCGCGCCAGATCCCGAGAGCTCTCGATCTTCGTGCCCTCGACGCTGAGGATCAGGTCGCCGACTTCCATGTCCGACTTAGACGCCGGACCCTTGGCCGAAAGCTTGGTCACGATCGCGCCTTTCGGCTCTTCGAGGCCAAGGCTCGCAGCCATGTCGTCGCTAACGCTCTGGATCGTCACGCCGAGCCAGCCGCGGGCAACCTTGCCGTCGCTCTTGAGCTGAGCAACGACGGACTTCGCCAGTTGCGCGGGAACCGCGAAGGCGATGCCGACGTTACCGCCGGAGGGGCTGAAGATGGCGGTGTTGACGCCAACGACCTTGCCGTTCAGACCGAAGGCCGGACCACCGGAGTTACCCCGGTTCACCGCCGCGTCGATCTGCAGGAAGTCGTACGGGCCGTTGCCGATGTCGCGCTTGTGCGCGGAGACGATACCGGCCGTCACGGTGCCGCCGAGACCGAACGGATTTCCGACCGCCACGACCCAGTCACCGACCCGAGCCGTCTCGTCGGCAAACTCGACATACTCGAACTCCTTGTCGGCCTTGATCTTCAGAAGCGCGAGGTCGGTGCGCTCGTCGGTTCCGATGATGTCGGCTTCATAGTCGTCGCCGCCATCCAGGATCACGGTGATCTTCTTCGCATCGTCGACGACGTGATGGTTGGTCACCACATAGCCGTCCTCGGAAATGATGAAGCCGGAGCCCTGGCCCATGGACGGACGCGGACGCGCGTCATTGCCGGGACCTTCCTTGCGGAACCGCTTGAAGAACTCGTTCAGCGGATGTCCGTCCGGCAGATCCGGCATGTTGAATTCAGGCATGTTGCGCGACATCCTGCGGGTCTTGCCGTCGCCCCTCACCTGGATGGACACAACAGCAGGCCGCACTTTCTCGGCCAGGTCCGCAAAGCTCAGCGGGGCGTTGCCCAACGGCGTCTTTACCGTGTTCGGAGCCGCATTTGCGGTAGTAACAGCTTGGGGGGAATTGGGCGAAAGCGCCGCGCCGAGCAGGCCGAGCCCGACCGCACCGGCCAACGCATAAGCAAGCGGTGCCTTGCCGCTGAGCTTGTGCGTAGAACGCGCCTTCTTTGACGTCGTATCTTGGTCGATCATGTGGTTTACCTTCCTTAGGTCTTTGATCGCGCTAAACCGGACCAGTCACCGGGGTGGCGAAGCGCAGGCCCCGCAGCCGCATCGTGGTCTTGAGCACTAAGAGATAGGGTTTCGGTTGTTACGCGAAACTTGCCGGAGGATTAAAGTTTCGTAAGAGTTCGGCCCCGTACGGCAAGAAAAGCCCCGATTTCCGCAACTTCCCGGGCGCGGAACGTTAACGATCGTTCAGGAGCCTTGTGACGACGACCGAACTGCTCTCCAACGTTTTGTGAACGGGGCATTTGTCGGCGATCTCAACGAGCCGCGCGCGCGTCTCCTCGTCCAGATCGCCTTCGATGACGAGGTCACGTTCGAACCGGTCGATCCTGCCTTCGCGCCCCTCTTCACACTCGGCACAATCTTCGGCGTGAACCTTTCCGTGGCGCACATGCACGGAGACGCGGTCGAGATCGATCTTCTTGTGATCGGCATACATGCGCAGCGTCATGGTCGTGCAGGCGCCGAGCGCCGACGACAGCAGGTCATACGGACTGGGACCGGAGTCCATTCCGCCGAAGCTCACCGGTTCGTCCGCCAGAAGCCGTTGCGGTCCGGAGACGATTTCCGCCTGAAACTTGCCGGCGCGCGTTTCCGCAACGCTGACCTGCCCCTCCGGCCCCGGATAGGGAAGCACGGACGGAGATTCTTCCCCCGAAATGAACCGGGACGCCCACGCGCTCAGCACATCGGCCACGTAGACGGCGTCCGACCGGCGGCTCAGCAAATGGTCGGCGTCGTCGAGGGAAATGAAACTCTTGGGGTGCTTTGCCGCGTCGTAGATCGCCGCGGCATTTTCAATACCGACAATCTCGTCGCGGGGCGCATGAAAGATCAGCAAGGCCTTGCGCATCTGCACAATCCGGGCATTGACAGACTGTTGCTTCAGGTCATCAAGGAACTGCTTCTTGATTTTGAACGTGCGTCCGGCAAGCTGTACCTCGGCGACGCCTTCCGTCTCGATCTCATCGATCTTGGCACCGAAATTGTGTGCCACATGAGCGGCATCCGCCGGCGCCCCGATCGTTGCCACAGCCTTGACCTCGGCAATGTCGCCCGCGACGGCGAGCACAGCCGCGCCGCCAAGACTGTGGCCGATCAGGATTTCAGGCGCATCGTAATTGTCGCGCAGAAAGTCGGCCGCCCGTCTGAGATCCTCCACGTTTGACGAGAAGTTGGTGTTGGCGAAATCACCGTCACTCGCCCCGAGCCCGGTGAAGTCGAACCGCAAAACCGCGAAGCCGCGCTCGACAAGCGCTTCGGAAATGCGCGCCGCCGCGAAGATGTCCTTCGAGCAGGTGAAGCAATGCGCGAACAGCGCAAAGGCGCGCGGGCTGCCGGCGGGTTTGTCGAGACGGGCGGCAAGCGTTTCGCCGGAACTGCCGGCAAAGGTGAGTTTTTCAGACGATTTGGCCATGGACCGGCTCCGCAAATGGATGGATTCGCCGGTTAAGATGGGTCACGCCCGAGTGCGGGGCAAGGCCTTTGCTTGCGCGCCTGTTCAGCTTTCCTTGAGCAGCTTGTTAAGAGCGCGTTTTTCCCTCGCGGACAGGCTGCCCTTGCCTGCCGGCTTCTCCGCTGCGGCGCGCCGTCGATAGGAGCGAAACATGATGAAGACACCAAGCACAAGAATGATCGGCGCAGCCAGCCACAGGAGCAGCGTATGCGCCCCGAACCTCGGCGTCAGAAGGACGAATTCGCCGTATTTCGAAACGACGAAGTCGATCACCTGTTCGTTTGTCTCGCCCTTCTCCAGGCGCTCGCGGACGAGGACCCGCAGGTCCCTGGCGAGCGGTGCATCGGAATCATCGATGGACTGGTTCTGACAGACGAGACAGCGCAGGTCTTTCGAGATGACCCGCGCGCGCTCCTCCAGGGCCGGGTCCTTCAGCACCTCGTCAGGCTGGACCGCGAGGGCGGGCGGCGCGAACGCCGCCGCAGCCAGGATCACGAATGCCGCTGCCAGAAGACGGACCATCCGCCTACTCCGCGGGCACCGGCTGTGGTGCCGTCGCAGCACGCGACCGCTTCGGTGCTCCCACTCTGAGCCGCCGGTCGGTCAGCGAAATCAGTCCACCGAGGAACATGATCACCGTTCCGATCCATATCAGCCGTACGAGCGGGTTGAAGTACATCCGCACCGTGTAAGCGCCATCCTTCAGTTCATCTCCAAGCACTGCATAGAGATCACCACTCCACGCCGCATGGATGCCGGCCTCCGTGGTTGCCTGGGGCGGCGCCACGTACATGCGCTTGGAGGGATGGAGTCGTGTCAGTTCGGCGCCGTCTTCCGTTACGACAAACGTGCCGATCTGCTCGTTATAGTTCGGGCCCTTCTGCGGTACGACCCCGGAGAACGTCAGGCTGTAGCCGGCGATCTCGGATGTATCACCCGGGCTCATCGCAATGATCTTCTCCGACTGCCACGCACTCGTCCCGACGATGCCGATCACCATGACGCCGACCCCGATATGCGCGGTCGCTGTGCCGTAGGCGGAACGCGGGAGGTTTCGCAGCCGGCGCAGAACCTCATCCCAAGGCGCGCGGAACGCTTTCACGCGGAATCCGATTTCCGACACGGCACCCATGATGACCCACACGCCAAGTCCGAGCGCAAGCGGTGCAAGCCACGGACCCGACCCCGACATGGCATACGTGGCGATGATCGCCAGAGCCGTCAGAGCAATCGCGATCCACAGACGCTGCGTCGCGCCGAGGATATCGCCGCGTTTCCAGGCCAGAAGCGGACCGTATGGTACCGCGACCAACAACGGGATCATCAGCGGCACGAACGTTGCGTTGAAGAATGGCGGTCCGACCGAGATCTTCTCGCCCGTGACCGATTCGAGCGCGAGCGGATAGAGCGTACCGACGAAGACGGCCGCGCATCCGGTCGTGATCAGCAGGTTGTTGAGGATGAGCGCGCCTTCGCGGCTGATCGGGGCGAACAGCCCGCCCTGGCGCAAGACCTGCGCCCGGCCAGCGAACAGCGCCAGCGCGCCGCCGGTGAAAAAGATCATGATGGCAAGGATGAAAACGCCGCGCGCCGGATCGACCGCAAAGGCATGAACGGACGTCAGCACGCCCGACCGCACCAGGAACGTGCCCATCAGACTCAGCGAGAAGGTGAGTATGGCGAGGAGGATGGTCCAGACCTTCAGGGCGTCACGCTTCTCCATGACGATGGCCGAATGCAGCAGTGCGGTGCCCGCGAGCCACGGCATGAAGGATGCGTTTTCAACCGGGTCCCAGAACCACCAGCCGCCCCAGCCGAGCTCGTAGTAGGCCCACCATGACCCCATCGAGATGCCGAGGGTGAGGAACATCCAGGCGGCGAGGGTCCAGGGGCGCACCCACCGTGCCCAGGCCGGGTCGATACGCCCCGAGATCAGAGCCGCGACGGCGAACGAAAACGCAATCGAGAAACCGACATAGCCGGCATACAGGAACGGCGGATGGAACGAGAGCGCCGGGTCCTGCAGGATCGGATTGAGACCGCTGCCCTCAAACGGAGCAGGATGAATGCGGTTGAACGGGTTCGACGTGAAGATGATAAAGGCGAGAAAGGCTGCGGAGATCGATCCCTGAACGCCGAGCACGTTCGCCTTCAGGTCCGGAGGCAGATTGCGGCCGAACAGGGCCACCGCACTCCCGAACAGCGCCAGGGTGAGGACCCACAGCACCATCGAGCCTTCGTGATTCCCCCACACGCCGCTTATCTTGTAGAGCATCGGCTTGGCCGAGTGCGAGTTCTGCAACACGTTCTCAACCGAGAAATCCGATGTGACGTAGGCCACGGTCAGCGCCGCAAACGTCACGAGCAGAAGCATGAACTGCGCCTGCGCAGCCGCGCTGCCCACCTGCATCAGCGAGAGATCGCCGCGCTGCGCCCCCCAAATCGGAAGAATGGTCTGAACGAGAGATACACCGAGCGCGAGGATCAGTGTGAAATGGCCGATTTCCGCAATCATGTTCTTATGGTCCCTTCCCGCGGCCGGTCCGCGCCGTCAGTTCGTCTGGGGCGGCGGGCCTTCGCCCTGCCACACCCCTTGCCTGCGAAGTGCGTCCGCAACTTCGGGCGGCATATAGTTTTCGTCATGCTTGGCGAGCACGTTGTCGGCAGTGAACACACCGTCCGAACCGAGCTTGCCTTCCGCAACCACACCCTGGCCCTCCCGGAACAGGTCTGGCAGCACCCCAGTATAGACGACGGGCAAGGTCTTTGCGGTATCGGTCACCGCAAATTGAACCTGTGTCCCTTCGCCGCGCCTCACGCTACCCTCCTCGACCAGTCCGCCGATGCGGATGCGCTGGTCGGGTGCGACGCTCTTCTCGGCAATATCACTGGGGCTGTAGAAAAATACGATGGAGTCCTCAAGGGCGAAAAGAACCAGCCCCACGGCAATGCCGAGCACAGCCACACAGGTGGCTATCAGAACTGATCTGCGTTGCTTTCGCGTCATTGTTTTTATCCAAACCTTCCAGAATTGCCTGATGTTACAGTCCGAGAGAGTTGGCCAACTCGCCGAGAGACGCAAGAGCACCCGGATCATCCGAATATGCACCGCGCGCGTCCGACAGCGCCTTGGCCGCCGCCTGTTTGTCTCCGAGCACCATGTAGCTGCGTACGAGCCGTTCCCACTCGGCCACGCTGCCGCCGTCGCTGCCGAGGCGTTCGGCAAGGCTGGAGACCATTTGCTTGATCATGGCCGACCGGTCGGTGGCACTCATCTGGTTCGCTGCGGAAATGTCGTCCTGGCTCGGCCCGCGAAGCTCTCCTTCCGTGGAACCGGAAGGCGCCTGCGCCGTTTCTTTCTCTGGCACGCCCTGTTGCGGGCTCGGAGTGCCCACCCGTTCCTCGACAGCGGCGAGGCGCTGCTTCACGGCCTCTTTCCAGGGTGCCGGGCCGTCCTGACCTCTCTTCAGCAGATCGCGCCAGGCTTGTGCCGCTTCAGCAAACTGTCCGTCCTGTTCTTTGGCAATGGCCAGCCAGAAATGCGCCCGGATCAGCGAGTCGTCTCCCGCGAGCGCTCTCTGCAGTATGGCGCGGGCGTGGTCATTCACAATTCCATTGTTGGCGAGCACAAGCGCGTTTCCGAATTCGATCAGCCGCAGTGGTGTCTCGCCAAGAATTTGCGCCGCCTTGCCATAGGCGTTCGCGGCATCGGCGAACCGTCTCTGCCGCAAATAGACAGGGGCCAGAACCTCCCAACCGCGCCCGTCCTGAGGGTCTTCACGCAGCCGCGCCTCGACCCGCGCGACAAGCGCTGCGATGTCCTGGGTTCCGTCCGGCGCCTTCAATCGCGCGGCGAGCGGCTGGTCCGGCAATCCCGGCGATCCGTAAACCAGATAGACCGCCGTGCTCGCAACCGGCACGAGCAGAAAGACGCTGACAAGGGCGAGCGTGGCCCCGCCGGTACTGTGTGCGACTGCGAGCCTGGCCTTTTCCTTTCCACCCTCCGCGGCAGCGAGAAGGCGACGAGAGACTTCGGTTCTGGCCGCTTGGGCTTCCGCCTTGCTGATCACCCCGCGCTCTTCTTCGTCGGTTATTTCCCGAAGCTGGTCCTTGAATACAGCCGTGTCATATGCGGCTTCATCGAGAACCGGAGACTTCGACCGCAAAAACGGAAACAGGATCGCGACCAGCGTCGCGGCCGCCAATATGGCGAATATCAACCAGAGAACCATGGCTTTAACTCAAGCCCTCACGCTTCGAACCCGGACACTAAATGGAAACCACGCCGCTAAGATGGCGACAACCACCGTCCAATAAACAAGTTGAGAGCATATCGATCGTGTTCATGCCATGCCATGAGCTAAGTCAAGCGTTACGCGGACACGGTGAACATTCTATCGCCCGTCAGCCAACCTTATGCCAGCTGCCATCACTCCGGCGGCACGCGCGGCCGGTGATCGTTTCCGGTCGACCGTCGATGTAAATCGTATGCGTGTAGGGCCGGCAATGCTGATTGCTCGCCATGTAAGGCTGTCCGGGAACAACGGTCCCATAGTGGCCCGTGCCCGGATTGCGCCAGGGGGTTGCCGACCCGGCCCGGCCCGTCTCCAGAGCCCGGTATTCGGCTTCCATCGCGGCACGGCGATCAACCTCGTCCATACGCCGGCCGACTTCATGACCGACCACGCCACCGAGAAACGCGCCGACTGCTGCGCCGGCAACGCGGCCGCTGCCCTTGCCGACCTGACTGCCGAGCAGACCACCGGCGACGGCGCCGACGACGGTCCCGCCCTGCGTGTTGCGACCCGGTCCGCATGCGAGCAGCAAACCCGGAAGCAGAATTGCGGTCAAAATGACCTTCGCTTTCATAATAAGTCCTCGCAGTATGGAGTTTGGATATCAGAGACCCGGCAAAATCCGGAATCACCGCACCAATACACCCTTACTAGAATGATACTCCCCTGCCTTTGCTAATGATACGAAAATTCGGCGATATTTCGGCCATTCGAGATTTGCCGGTTCAGGCTTTCGGCAGTTCGAGCCGGGCCTGCAGCCCGCCGGTATCGGAGGATTCCAGAGAAAAATCACCGTCATAGAGATGTGCGAGTTCGGCCACGATCGACAGGCCGAGCCCCGAGCCCGGCTTCGTTTCGTCCAACCGCCGCCCGCGCTTTATTGCCGCGGCGCGGGCCTGGCTCGGCAGCCCCGGCCCGTCGTCGTCCACAGTCACAATCATCGATTCCGCATCCGGCTTCACTTCAACCAAAACCGTCGACCGGCCCCATTTGCAGGCATTGTCCAGAAGGTTGCCGACCATTTCCTCCAGATCGTGCTTCTCGCCGGGAAAGACGACATTGTCCGGGCAGCGCAGCCGGATTGTCAGCCCCCGCGACTCGTAAATCTTGCGAAGCGCGCGAACCAGCGCCTCGGCCACCGGTTTCACCGGTGTCGCGCCGCCGATCACACCGGACCGTGCGGCCATGCGTGCCCGGTTCAAATGGTGCGAGATCTGGTCGCGCATCAGGTTGGCCTGTTCCGCCACCTTTTTCGCGAATGCCGTGCGCTGCCCTCCCGCTTCGTTGGTGATCACGCTCAGCGGCGTCTTGAGTGCGTGTGCCAGGTTCCCGACATGGGTTCGGGCGCGTTCGACGATCGCATGGTTGGAGCGGATCAGCGCGTTCAGCTCATCCTGCATCGGTTCGATTTCCGCCGGCAGCTCGCCCTCCAGCACCTCCGCCTTGCCGGATCGAATGGCCGCCAGCCCGCGGCTGATCGCCCGCAACGGCTTGAGGCCGAAGCGGACCTGAAAGAAGGTCGCCAGCAGGAGGCCAGCGCCGACGATCGTCAGGGCAATGATCACGAGCGTGCGGAATTCGCCAACCGTTCTGTCGATCTCCGCAGCGTCTCCCGCAACGGCAAACGAGTAGCGGTCTTCGTCCTCACCGTTTCTGTTGAGCGCAATGTCGCGTTCCAGCACGCGAAGGTGCTGGTCTTCCGGCCCATCCACATAGGCACGGCGGGCCAGATTGGTGTCGGCGGTGACGCCTTGTCTGCTCGGCAGCGGAATGCGCTGGTCCAGGAGCGAGTCGGAAATGATGACCGGTTGCGGGTCGCTTCCAAGCGGGGTGATCTGCCAGTACCAGCCCGAGAACGGAAGCGTGAAAAGCGGATCGCCCAATGCCGGCGGATCGGCGTTCGGGTTTAGTCCTTGCGAGGTGGCGGCGGCAAGCAGCCCCGTCAGGTAAACGTTCAGCCGGGCGTCGAAATTCCGTTCAACCGCACCGCGGTAGACGGTAACGAGAACAAACGCCGTAATCGGCAGCGCGACAAGAGCCCACGCCGCAGCCGTCACAAACAGCCGGAATGCGAGCGAATTAGCTCTCATCCGAGCGATTTCCAAGGCAATAGCCGAGCCCCCTCACCGTCTCGATCATGTCGGCCGGTATCTTCTTCCGTAGCCGCCCGACGAACACCTCGATCGTGTTCGAATCCCGGTCGAAATCCTGCTCATACAGGTGTTCGATCAGTTCGGTCCGCGAAACGACGCGTCCGTGATGGTGCATCAGGTAGGCCAGCAACCGGTACTCGTGTGCGGTCAGTTTGACCGGCGTTCCCTCGAGCGTGACGCGCGATGATCCGGCGTCGAGCCGGAGCGGACCTACTTCGATCTCGTTCTTGGCGTGACCGGCCGAACGGCGCAGCAGCGCGCGGACACGCGCCAGCACTTCCTCCATGTGAAACGGTTTCGCCACATAATCGTCGGCGCCCGCGTCCATGCCCGCGACCTTATCGCTCCAGCGATCGCGCGCGGTCAGGATGAGCACCGGCATGTTGCGTTGTTCCCGCCGCCATTGTTCCAGAACGCTGATGCCGTCCATCTGCGGCAGGCCAAGATCCAGGATGATCGTGTCGTAGGGCTCCGTATCGCCGAGGAAGTGCCCCTCCTCGCCGTCGAACGCGGTATCGACCGCATAGCCGGCTTCCGACAGCGCATCGACAAGCTGCCTGTTCAAATCCTGATCGTCCTCAACGACCAAAATGCGCACGACATATCCTCCGGAACAGGTTCGACTCGCGGGCTACTGGGCTGGCTCGGTGACGGTCATAACGTTTCCGTTTGGACTCATCACCGTCAACTTGTATGTGGGCCCGGACCGGCAGATCTTGAATGACACGACTTTCCCCCCGGTTCGCGCTTCGACGCTCTGTTTGACGGCGCCGGCGGAGCGCAGGTTCAGCCCCGAGATCCAACCTGCCTTGCGCGCCTGGGCGAACGACACGCAGCCACCTTGCGCGTGGGCATCGGGCGCAGAGACAAGCAGCGGGGCGCACAGGATCGCCGTACATGCGACCCGAAGTAGCTTTTCTGAAACGCGCATACGATGCCTCGCACTTGTCCGTCAGCAAAGACCATACGGAATTGCAGATGAACCATAGATGAATGTTCTACACCGGTTTCGTTCACGCGCCCTCATCTGAATCCACACAATGTGATCGACAGTTTTTTTTCTCCGACCGGTATGGCGAGGCGGCAAACAAAAAGCGCCCCGAAAACAGGGCGCTTCGACAATTCCATCTCGCTGGCCGAGACCGTTGCCAGTCAGGCGGCCTGCGAACCGGTAACCGCGCGATAGCGCACGATGCCGTGGTAGGCCTCATCGTTGGGATCGCGCCGCGCCTCCGAGAACTCGTGGCGCAGCTCGACCCGTTGATCGTCATTTACCGCAACGGGTCCGTTCCTAAGCGCTGTCCGGATGGCCTCGATGATGTCGTGGGCTTCCTTTTCACCGCCGGCCCGGGACCAGACGTGCAACGTGAGAATGCGCTGTGCGCCCTCTTCCGAACCGGTGCTCCAGTCCGGGTCAATGCTCTCGCCCAGGGTCAGGTAGGGGTAACTCGCGGTTTGGGGCGCACTGTCGAAAATCTTCGCACCGCCGAGAAGGCCCGTCACCGACGTATCCGACGTCAGCGCCTCGTAAACGCCTCTTTGTAAACTCCAATTCCCGCTCGATGCCATCACTCGTCTCCGAACTCAGTCACGTAAGGGGCATATGGGTCACGCCATTAACCGTTTCCAGTGTCCGACACAGGCATGTGATCAGATGCCGAAGACCGCTGAATCACATTTGTAACAATGTGAAATTCAAGCTTAAAAAAGCGTAAATCCGTTCATAGCACACGTGAAAAAACAGTAAGATGACAGCGCAGCACAATCGGCGCACCAGTTCCGGTCAGCACGCGGTGGCACGATCTGCCGCAGAGCGCAGCGCCGCCGCAATACATCTCCGCAGCCACAATTCATCCAACGAATTCAGATATTTCAGACGACAGGCGAAAAGACTATGCTTTGCCGCTGAGGATACGCTTCAAGCCGGGATCCTTGACGATGAACCGGACCATCTTGCCTTCCGGCACGCCCTCCTCGCTGGTTGCCCAGTCCCGAACTGACACACCGGCCTGATGCACGCTGTTCGGGTCACCCGAGACAAGCGGATGCCACCAGTACAGCTCGCGGCCCTCGGCGAGCAGCCGGTACGCGCAGCTGTGCGGCAGCCAGTCGAGATGTTCGATCGTGTTCGGCGAGACGATGGCGCAATCGGAAACCCGCTCGTGGCGGTTTTCATAGTCCGTACACCGGCAGCTGCCGATATCGAGCAACTTGCAGGTCAGCCGGGTGTGCAGCAATTCGTCTGTATCTTCATCCTGGAGTTTGACCAGACAGCACTGTCCACACCCGTCGCAGAGCGATTCCCACTCATCCTGCGACATCTCGCGAAGCGACTTCGTGCGCCAGAAGGGTTCGTTGCTTTCGCTCAAGGCAGCGTCCCGTGAACTTATAGCCGTGGATTTGCCCGAAAATCGGGTATAGATTCTCCTGGGCGTCACGACAATCGCCGGACAAGATTCGGAACGCCCCTCCGGCAAAACCAGGTTGGACCACCAGTGCGCGACTGGATTTTCAAACCTACCCGCAAGAAGAAGCAGGTCAACTGGCTTGCGCTCGATTCGACGATCGATGCCGGCCTCTTCGGCACGTGGGCCGGCTTCCGCGACTGGTGGAGCACCTATTCGAGCTTTTTCGCGCGCTTCCAGATTTCCGGCTTCAAGCGCGTTCTGAACGAATTCGTCTCCGAAGGCGCGACCATGGGCACCGGCGCCCTGCTTGTCATGCTCGCCTTCGCCATTCCGGCCTTCGAGGAAACGCGGACCGCATGGCAGAAGGCCGGCAAATTCAGCGTTACGTTCCTGGACCGGTACGGCAACGAAATCGGCAAGCGCGGCATTCTCCATTCCGATGCCGTTCCGCTCGACGAGATCCCCGACCACATGATCAAGGCGACGCTGGCAACGGAAGACCGCCGCTTCTTCGCCCATATCGGCATCGATTTTCTCGGCACGTTTCGTGCCCTGCTGGAGAACATTCGCGCCGCGGACGTGGTCCAGGGCGGCAGCTCGATCACCCAGCAGCTGGCGAAGAACCTGTTTCTGTCGCCCGAACGGTCGCTTCGGCGAAAAGTCAACGAGGCCTTTCTCGCGTTTTGGCTCGAGGCAAGGCTTTCGAAACGCGAGATCCTGAAGCTCTATCTCGACCGTGCCTATATGGGCGGCGGCGCATTCGGCGTGGAGGCCGCAAGCAAGTTCTACTTCGGCAAGTCGGTCCGGGATGTGACTCTGGCGGAAGCGGCAATGCTGGCCGGTCTGTTCAAGGCGCCGACACGATATGCCCCGCACATCGACCTGCCGGCGTCCCGCGCGCGCGCCAACGAGATCCTGACCAATATGGTTCAGGCCGGGTTCCTGACCGAGGGGCAGATTCACGGCGCCCGCCTCAACCCGGCGGAAATCGTCAATCGCAACGATTTCTACAGCCCCGACTGGTATCTCGATTATGCGTTCGAGGAAGTTCAGAAGATCATGCGCGATCGCGGCGAGTTCGTACTCACCGCACAGACGACCATCGACACCGGACTTCAGAAGGCCGCCGAATCGGCTGTCCAGAACACGCTGCGGAAACACGGCCGCGCGCGCCGGGCGAAACAGGGCGCGCTCGTGGCCATGGAAACCGACGGTGCGGTACGCGCGCTTGTCGGCGGCAAGGACTATGGCGAAAGCCAGTTCAATCGTGCCACCCACGCGCTGCGGCAGCCCGGATCATCGTTCAAGCCCTATGTTTACCTGACCGCGCTGGAGCACGGATACACGCCGAATTCCATCGTGTATGACGGGCCGGTTTTCTGCGGACGCTGGTCGCCGCGGAACTACTCCGGCGGATATCGTGGCCGGCTGCCGATGAAGAACGCGTTGATGCGCTCGCTCAACACGGTCGCCGTCCGCCTGTCGCTCGATGTGGGTCGCGAGAAGGTCCTCGCCAATATCCACAAGCTCGGCTTCACCCACGTGAAGAAGACCTGTTCCATGGCGCTCGGCGACACCGGCCTGACGCTCGTCGACCACACCGGCGGCTACGCGGTGTTCGCCAATGGCGGAAACTCGGTCAAGCCGTATGCGATCGAGGAAATCCGCAACTCGTTCGGCAAGATCCTCTATGTGCGCGAACGCGACGAGCCGAAGCCGCGCCGGCTCTTCGACCGCGCCAAGATCGAGCAGCTCAATTCCATGCTGGCGCTGGTGGTCTCCAGCGGTACGGCGCGCCGCGCCCAGCTTCCCTTCACCTATGCGGTCGGCAAGACGGGAACGAGCTCCGCCTGGCGCGATGGCTGGTTTATGGGCTTCACGGGCCAGTATGTTGCCGGCACGTGGTTCGGCAACGACGACTACACACCCACCAACAAGGTGACCGGCGGCAACCTGCCGGCGATGGCGTGGAAGGAATTCATGATGTTCGCCCATGCCACCTACAACATTCCGCAGATTCCGGGGCTTCCGCCACATCCGAGCCAGGTGGCCGAACAGCAGCGCCTCGACGCGATGCGGCGGGTCGATGCGCGCATCAACCGGCTCTACCCGTCGCTACAGAAACTGCCACCGAAGACGCGCAAAACCCTTCAAACGCTGAACGGCATGTTCAAGGACCTCGGGCGCGAACCGTTCGCGCAGGAAAACCGGCAACAGGGTACACCCCCGGCTCGCTCCACCTCGCGTGATGGTGCGCCGACGCGCGACACGCCGTCCGGCCGACGCGCCAGCCTGCCCCGGCAATAGAAATTATGCGGTCGATTCTGCATCTGCTTCTGATCTTCGTGGTCGCGCTCATTCTGGGGCTCGGTTCCGCCTGGTATACGATCGAAGAGGGCTCCGCCCTCACGACAAGCCACGTCGGACCCTGGTCGGTTTGGTGGTCGGCCGGAAAGCCGGACGCGGACCCGTACACCAAGGCGCATGTCGCCCGCGCCGGGCGCCTGCCGATCACGTCCACAACGGCGCTCTATTTCTACGCGGACAAGGATGAGAGCGGGGAACGCCTCACCTCTCAATGCGAATATGTGATTGAGGGCCGACCTCTCAACGCGGCATGGTGGAGCCTCGCCGTCTACGACGGAACGGGACGGCTTGTGCCGAACAAGGCGGGCCGGCATGCGTTCAACCGCACCGATGTGGCACGACGCGCGGATGGATCGTTCCGCATCGTGCTGGCGCGCAGCGCCCGTCCCGGAAACTGGCTGCCGTCCGCCGAGCAGGGCAGCCTGCAGTTGATGTTGAGAGCCTATGGTCTGCGGGACGCAATCAGTGTGCTCAACCAGGAGGCGGCAACGCGCGGTCTGCCGACGATCCAGAAGGTAGTGTGCCGATGAGGACGGTCATCGTCAGTGTTCTCGGAATCGTCTTCCTGGCCGCGTTCATCCATATCGTGGCGGTCCTCACCCTGCCCTATCTGGCACCGAAGAACGCGTGGGCCCGCGTTTCGGCCCTGTCGGAACCCAACCGCATGGTGGCGTTGCCCGCGGCCAATCCGTCGCATCAGAGCCTGCCGATGATGGCGCCAGACGTGCGTTACAGCGTGTGCCGGTTCGACCTTTCCGACGGCGCGGTCCGGCTCAGCACCGATATCCTCGACGACCTCTGGCTCATCGCCTTCTACACGCCGAGCGGCGAAAATTTCTATGCGATCACGGGACGGGAGCTCAAACGCGACCGCATCGAGATCATCATCTCCACCCAGAACGAGGTCGGGGTGAAGGCGGGCGCCAGTCTGCTGGACGAGGTGGAGGATCTGATCGTTGTGGATTCGCCCGTGCGTGAAGGTATCGCGGTCGTTCGCGCCCCGTTGCTCGGGCCGAGCTACGCGGCCCGGACGGAAGCCGCTCTGAAGCGCGGCACCTGCTCCCGCAACCTGCCCGGAAGCTGAAACCGGCCCTGCCGGATAACGTCGTGTCGCAGAGCCCTATTTATAGGGATCTTCCGCGGCTGCGGCGTCCTCTTCGGTATAGTATCGCTCGAAATCGCCTTCCGACGGATCAAGCCTGTTGCGCTCATAGCCGGCGTCCCACCGTCTTGGCGGACGGTGCGGCCGATAGATACCGCGGGCCAGCGTCACCTCGTGAAGGTTCTTGAGTTCATACTCGAGCGAAGCCGCCCGGTCACGCAGATGGTAGAGCGAGTTCCGGGCGTCCACGACCGGAACGTTCGGGCTCGTTACCTGAAAGTCCGCAATGGCCTGATGGTACGCCTGAAGCCTTCGCGCGAAGTCGTTCAGGACAGCTATGACGTAGTCGTAGTTCTCGCGCATACGCTCCCGTGCCGACCGCCGGTCCTGGACCAGGAGATACGGATTGTGGTCATAGACCGCCTGCATGCGGCGCGCATCGGTCATCAGTACGCGCTGTGCCGCTCGGCCGAATTCAGTGAGGGCCTGGTGGTCGGCGGCCAGTTGCTCCTCCATCGCCTGCATGCGCAGACCCGCATTCGCCGGCGGCAGATCGGTCCCGTACCCGCTGTCCTTCCAACCACGGCTTGCCATCGTTGGCTCGGGCAGTCTCAACGGGCTCGACAGCAGATTGCCGGCATTGCGCATCGCGACTTCATCGTCTGTCACGCCTGATCCGCCCCGGGTGCCGAGCAATGTCGCATCGCTCGCCACATAGCGGTCTGCGACCTTCTGGAAGAATGTCGGTTGCGGCCGGCCGAAGTCCCCCTCCAGGGCACACGCGTTGAGCAGCAGCGCCAGCATGGGGGTGAGAATCGCAAGTTTCAGAGGTTTGGCGGGAAACGGCATGAACGTGGCTTCGGCGACGCGCCAAAGACGCCACGAAAGCAACTTGCGAACGAACTCTTGCATCACGCTACGCATTGACGCACTCGCATCAGAAAGCTGATGTCCGCTCTCTCACAGTTTGCGCCGTGCGGCGCGCTTTGTGGGTTTACGGGGCTTCGCCGACGGCTCACCGCCCTCCGGGCCGGACTGGCGTTCAATCCGTACTCCGGGAAAGATGATGATCTCGGCCGACCGGCTTGTCGTGCGATTCTGCGATGACCCGTGCGCATCCGTTTCTGCCCGCTCGCATTCGGGATGGCGGAATTCTAGGATCGTTGCCGTCATTTTCATGCCCTTTGGTCCTGTTGATTCCGACTGGCAAACACCCGGAATCTGGATGGCCCAACACGCCGCCAATCGGGCGAGCGCACCTCAATTAAGGCTGTTTTATGGTTAAGAAAGAGCTAACGGGCGTCAGCAGGTGATACAGCGGCCCGGGCGGAGAAGGATCAATCCTCGCTCAGCGCATCATCAAGGAAATGGCGTCCGCCGCGATCCTCGACCTCGATGATCCAGATGTCGGGGTCGAATTCCATCTGTCGGCGCAAATACGCATCGGCCTCCGCCTCGCCAACGCTGTCGCTGTCCATGCATCGCGACCAGAGCCGGCCGGAGCTGGCCGCATCCAGACCGGCCGGAGCCGGACCGTAAAGGCACACCGTGCCGTCCAGCTTGTTGACTTTGATGAATATGGCACCGCCGTCACTCTGACCGCGTTGCGCGACGACGGCAGCCGCGCCGCTGCCGCTGCAGCGGCGGATATAGGCTTTGACCCAGATCTCGGATTTGAGGCGCATGGCAAGAGCAATCGTAGCGGGCGGCGCCGGACTTTGCCGGTCCGTTCTGATCAGCTGGAGGCCAGCTGGCTCAACCGGCCGCCGTTGGCCTTCCTGAGTTCCTGCAGGAGCTGACCGGAAATACGGCCGGAAACGGTCAGCTTGCGGTCGCGTTCAAACTTCTTGATTGCCGACCTGGTCGCATTGCCCAACAGGCCATCTATCGGACCTGGCTTGTAGTCGAGGTCGGCAAGCGTCTTCTGGATCATGCGAACGAGCAACGTCATCTCTTCCGGTGGCGACACGAGCTCCGAGCCGGAGGAGCCGCCAACCGATCCGCCGAGGATCATGTTCTTGAGCAGCTGCGACGACGCAAGTCCGGTGACCGGGAGATCATGATCGTGCTGATAGGCCATGATCGCGGCCATTGTCATTTGGCCCTGAACGCCGTCAACGGGTCCCGGTTCATACCCGTTTTCGACGAGCCTGCGCTGAACGGCCTCGATGGTTTGCGACCTGGGCAACGACGCGGTCGTCAATGCGGGGGGCGATAGCTCTCTCGAGGTTCCCGGAGTTGCGGTCGGCAACTTGTCCGACCGGCCCGGCGAAGCAAGCCGGTCGTTCGTCATCGGCGAGGGGTGCGGTCCTGTTTGCAGGTACACGGCATTGTAGGCGATCGCCGCCGACATGGCCACGAATGCCAACAACATGAACCTTGCCTGAAGTGTCGCCATGACCCCTTGTCGCTACACGGTCCCAATTCGTGAAGCTGCGTCCCGAGACAGGGACCCGCGCTCAATTATGAAAAGCTAACGTGAACGTTTGCTAAACGGCGGCGATTATCTTTGTGCCGGTTGCGTGCCGTGCAGAGCGACCGTCCGGTCAGGCGCTCGCCGCCAGAGCGACGGGCCGCGCGGCCTCAGTCCCGGACACATCCGCAGCCGTTTCCACGCCACGCGCCGCGTTCTCAATCGGAAGGCGAATGCGGATCGTCGTTCCCATACCCACCTCGCTCTCGATTTTAAATGTGCCGCCGTGCAGGCCGACGAGCCCCTTGACCACCGAGAGCCCAAGCCCGGCGCCCTCGAAGTTCCGGTCGTAGGAACTGTCCGCCTGGACAAACGGTTTGCCCAGCTTCGGAATGTCTTCCTTCGCGATCCCGATGCCGTTGTCCTCAACCGCGAACTCGATATGCCCGCCCTCCTGTTTCGCCGACAATTCGACGAAGCCGCCCTCGTCGGTGAACTTGATGGCATTGGCAAGAAGGTTGAGGAGCATCTGCTTGCAGGCGCGTTTGTCCGCGGCCAGCTCCGGCAACTGCGGCTCGACGGTCATGCGAAGATCGATCGATTTCTTCGCGCCCTGGTGACGCATGGTTTCACAACAGGACTTGATCAGGTCTGACACGTCGAAATGTTCGACGACGATGTCGAACTTGCCCGCCTCGATCTTGGACATATCGAGGATTTCATTGACCACGCTGAGGAGGTGCCCACCGCTCTCGTGGATCAGAGACGCATATTCGCGATAGCGCTCTTCACCGATCCGGCCGTAGAGCTCGCGGTGCAGGATCTCCGAAAACCCGATGATGGCGTTCAGCGGCGTGCGTAGCTCATGGCTCATATTTGCGAGAAACTGGGTTTTGGCGATGTTGGCCGCTTCGGCGGCATCACGCGCTTTCAGGATTTCCGATTCCTGTGCTTTCCGCGCGGTGATGTCCCGCGTCACGGCAACAATCTCGAAGGGAACGGCCCCGGTTGCGCGCTTGCCCTGTTCATCGCCGGAAACCGGACGGCAGCGCATCTCGGCCCACGAATACGAAGCGGCATCACGTTTACTTCGGTCTGGCGCATGCCCCTTCTTCAGCACACGGAACTCGACCGAAACAGGTTTGCACGTTCGCGCGCTCTGACTGAAGGCGTTGAGGAAAGCAGGTCTGTCAGCGACATGAACACGTTCGAACAGGCCATTCCCCATCAGCGCGTCCGCCGGCTCGCCGAGGATCTGTCGGGACGCCAGCGAGGCGAACAGAACCCGGCCATTGGCGTTGTGGCACGTGATCATGTCGGTCGCATTTTCCGCCAACAAGCGGTAGCGCTCCTCTCCGCTTCGGATCTCCTGCTCGGAACGTTCATGAACACCCTGCACGGCAATGGCCAACGCTCCAGCATATGCAAGCGCGGAGAGCGAACCGAGCAAGGCCAGAAGTGCGGGATCATACGGGAAGGCATGAGGCGGCGGCAGAAGACCGTACAGACCGGCCGTCGCGAGTCCAGCGAGGGCAAGGCCGGCGATTCCCAGCGAGGCGAACACAATCCGGCGATCCGCCGAAAGCGCCGCTTCCAGCGGGACGACGATGATCCAGGCGATCAGGAACGATGTAACGCCTCCGGTCATCGTCGCGGCAAACACGACAAGACCGGTGAGATTCGCAGCCGATATCAGGTGGGCCAGGCCGAGTCGCCCTGTCCGTGACAGAAAGACCGCAACCAATATGGGCGACATGAGCCATGCGAACGCGATGGCAGAGAGAATGCTCGGCTGCCCGACACTCGCCAGATAGACCGGAAAGACGACGACCGCGAGAAGGCCTCCCAGCAGGTGCGATGTGATGAAAGACTTGTGACGCGCCGCAGTCAGAGGTTTGTCTTGCGCCGATTCATGGACCAAAGATCCAAAATAGGCGCTCAAGTCGCGCGTACGCGTATACAGGCTCAATTTTCCCTCAGCGCCACCCAGACGTGCACTGTCCCGACCACTGTTTGAGTCGAGTATCTTCCGTGTCGTTTAATGAATACTGAAGGACCAGGGTCGCGATGTCCGCCCGGCGCCCCAAAAGGCCGCAAAGTCTGGCGTTTGCCCGCCGAAATCGCGCTATGGTTAAGGAACATCTGTGGGATCGCTCCACGATCCCTCCCACAAGATCTACCGGCGACCGTATTCCTCCGCATCGCGACATTGGCACGCCACGGCATACAATCTGTCGTTACTCCGCCACCGGCCCTGACGGCTGGAAACAGAGAGAAAACCTCTTCAAATCAGCAGGTTACGTTCGAACTGGTGCTCGTGTCAGCTACGGGAAAATCCCGACAAAGCAATATCCGGGCTTGAACCAAAGGGATGACGGGCCGAGCCCGCCGATGATTACTTACAATTTTATTCAATTTTGATTCGAACTTTGATCGAACTCTATTCAAATATGGCGGCCCACATTCCGAGTAAATTATTTCGCCACTGCTAGAGTTCGCCCATCGCTTAAACAGTTGATCTGTTTTGGAGAGGGCAAACCAATGTTTTTGATTAGAACGGCCTTTTGGCTCAGTCTTTTGATTCTGCTTTTGCCGACGGATGCGCAGCAGCAGAAGGAAATCTATGGAAACGCCCAGGCTGCAGTGAAAGACTTGGGGTCGTTCTGTGACCGGAACCCGGGCGTGTGCGAAGCCTCGAAGAAAGCGGCACACACTTTTGGCGAGAAGGCTCAGTTCGGTGCCAGGATGGTTATGGACTTCATCCAGGAGAAAGCCGGAAACGGTGAGGCGGCCGCCACCAATGCGTCGGACCGCCGTCCGTCGTTCCTGCAGCAGAATTCGAGCAATACGCTGACGCAGGACGACCTGCGCCCGGCCTGGTCCATCCCGGCAAGCGGCGCCGGCGTTTAGGCATGATCCGCTTTCGCGAACCCCATCGGCACGCGACGGCAAGTAATTGAATATTCGATTGAAAAGGGCTTTCGGCGGGCGCTCCGCCATTGACGGGGAATGAGATCTGTTTTGCCATGACGGCCACGCGGCGCCCGTCCGGTGAAACACGGGAAGTTTGACGGCAGCCAATGTCTGCCTGGCACGCACTCTGGGCGTTTCCCCCTGCCCTTTCCCGCCCGGGGTGCGTGCCTTTTTCCGCCACCAGCACAAATCGCCCCCTGCATGACCGGGCTCCTGCGCTCCTGCGCTTTCCACAAGATGCGCGATCGGGTACTGATACTGTTCGAATGAACGTTCGAATGGATGCTGGCAGACGATGACGCTTGAGAACATTCTCTCAGACTTCGAATTCCTCGACGAGTGGGAAGACCGCTACCGTTACATCATTGAGCTTGGGCGCACGCTCGAGCCCTTGAGGGACGAAGACCGTTCCGATGCCAACAAGGTGCAGGGCTGCGTCAGCCAGGTATGGCTTGC
Source organism: Hyphomicrobiales bacterium (assembly GCA_028280515.1). Classification (GTDB taxonomy): domain Bacteria; phylum Pseudomonadota; class Alphaproteobacteria; order Rhizobiales; family Methyloligellaceae; genus UBA2767. Next base: position 9,575 of record JANQLP010000010.1, on the reverse strand, counting down.
AACGACGGTCGGCCCCAACGGCGCCAATGAAGGGCCCTGCCTGAGGTTTGTGGGCGATAGCGATGCACTCATCGTTCGGGGCCTGATCGCCATTCTGTTCGCCATATACTCCGACAAACCGGCATCGGAGATCCTCAAAACGGATGCCAAGTCGGTCTTCAACGACCTCGGCCTGAGCGAACATCTCACGCCGCAGCGTTCAAACGGATTCGTCTCGATGGTTGATCGCATTCAACGCGATGCCCAGCACGCGCTTGAGGGCGCAGCCGCCCTTTCCTGACAACCAGCACACCAAAAAGCCATCAAACCGAATGTGAGGGACGATCCTGCGACGGGCCAGAACGGTGCGTCAGGAGTTGACCGCCTGCTTCATGTCGGAGACCTCGACCGATGCGGGGCGGATTGCGCCGTTCGGAACCGCAAAGTCGTAGCACAGGACCTTGTTGACGGTCTGACCGTCGTCGGACAGAGGCAGGCGCAACCAGAACAAGGTGATATGTTCCCGCCTGCGGATGGGCCCCTGAACCGCGCCCTGCAGCGGTACGGATTTTTCAACAAGCCTGCGGTAAACAGCACGCCAGTATCCCGCCTTCTCTCCCCATTCCAGGTCGCCAAGGCATTTTCCGGTGAGCTCGAATCCGTAGACGCTCCGAACCCGCGTTCCCGCGAGCCGAACCACCGCATCCGGCAGACCATCCAGGATGTCTATGAGACAAATGTCCGGCAGATAGTGCCGCATGGCCATCGGGTCGAGATCAGACCGCGCGGGCATAAGGCGGTGCTGCGCACAGGACCGCCAATAGTCGTATACCTGACGCTGCTCGCGCGTTATGAGCTGCGCCCGAAATGCCAATTCGGACGTCATGGCCCCCTCATCATTTTTCGATCCGCGCCGCAAAAAGACCGCGTCCGCGAATCAGCCGCATCGCTTCGACTATGATCGATCCAGCGACTCTTCCGCAAGTGCGAAGCGCGAATTTTTTCGATATTTCCGGATTTTCCGGGCCGCGATTCAGACAAAAAAAGAGGGTCGATAAGACCCTCTCTTAAACCATTGTATGATCTTGCGCGCGTGCTGCAGTTGCAGCGCAGGCGCCTAGCCTTTTCTGCGCTGGCCCAAGCCCATCTTTTTGGCCAGTGCCGAACGCGCGGCTGCGTAGTTCGGTGCGACCATCGGATAGTCGTGCGGCAGATTCCACTTGTCCCGATACTCCTCGGGCGTGAGATTGTAGTGCGTGCGCAGGTGACGCTTGAGGGATTTGAACCTCTTGCCGTCCTCCAGGCATACGATGTAATCCGGCGTGACGGACTTCTTCACCGGAACGGCCGGATTGAGCTCTTCAACGATCGGCTGGGCAGCCTTTGCTGCAGCCTTGCTCAACGCGTCATATGTATCGTTTATGAGTGAAGGCAGGTCGCTTGAAACGACCGTGTTATTGCTGACATATGCGGAAACGATATCCGCCGTCAGCTCTACAAGACCCTCAGTGATTTTCTTATCTTCCATTTAAGTCATCTCCCATTTGGAAAGATATTGTAAGGACCAAAACAATTCACACCCAAAGATCAGAACGAAGTTGTCCAGATTTTGTCGGAAACGAAAATTAAGTTCCAGATCAGCTTCAGATCCTCAGGATGTCTTGATGCGCCTAGTCAGCGTTACCGCTGCATTGTCTGAAACTCGAACAGTCGATTGGCCAGAATGTAGACATGTATTACACAAATTTCAAGCAACGTAGAATATTTAGTAAACGATTCTCGCATTTGGCTCATACGGGTCGCAAGCGCTTGTCTTACAACGATTAATTGAGGCCTTCCAGACCGAACAATGCGTTTTTTTGGCGCAGCCGGGGCGCGAAGCCGACAAAAATCTGTTCCGATTTCGCGAGAATTGCAACTTTAGCGCTAATCAGAGGCTATCCCCCAACTCCCACTGGCAGTTTATACTTGATCAAAACAAAGTGATCTTCGATCAAAAATCAGTTTGCCGCAGCATTAAGCTTCAATATTCTCGCAGTCCAATGATCAAAAAGCCCGAAGTCATCATGCCTGTAACGTGTGATTTCTACTAAAAGTAGTAGACAATCAGACATGCGCCCAGAAGCAGGGTCGTCCAGAACGCCATGCTTCCGGTCGGCCAACTCCGGGCAAGCACCCCCTGCGGCCCATGATGGCGGTAGAGCCTCGACAGAAAGGCTTTGACGGTGCGGGTTAGGGTTGCCGTGCCCCTGGAGTCGATCTGCTGCCCGAACGACATGAGGGACTGGAGCACCGACTTGCCGAGCCGGCGATAGGTCCAGTCGAAGTCGAGATTGACGGACTTCAACTCGGGCGGATAGAGACCGGTCCGCATCAGCACCGTGAAGGCCAAAGCCGAGAACATGAGCAACTGCAGCTGCGTCACCACATGCTCAACGCTGTAGGGATGATAATCCACCGGAAACGGAAGATGGGAATAGAGCAGACCGGGCATGATGCCCAGCCCGATGCAGAACGCGGCTGCGATGGCCATGGCCACAAGCATGTTGAGTGGCGCTTCTTCACACCGTTTTCCCGAGTCGTGCGCAAAGAAGGCGAAGTACGGGATCTTGATCCCGGAATGGTGAAACACGCCGGCGCTGGCGAACAACAGCACGATCCAGGTCCAGAAATAGCCTTCCTTCATGGCAGCCGAGAGGATCAGGGACTTGCTGATGAATCCGCTGAACAAAGGAAATGCCGAGATCGACGCGGCGCCTATGATGCAAAAGACGGTCGTCCACGGCATTGACTTGTAGAGGCCGCCGAGTTCCGATCCCTTGACCGTGCCGACGCGGTACAGGACCGCACCCATCGACATGAACAGCAGCGCCTTATAGAGGATATGGCAGAACGCGTGTGCGGCGGTACCGTTGAGCGACAGTTCGGTGCCGATCCCGATCCCGACAACCATGAAGCCGAGCTGATTATTCAGGCTATAGGCCAACACGCGCCGCAAATCGTTCTCGATCACCGCATAAAAGATAGGGAAGGCTGTCATGGCGGCGCCGATGGGCACGAGAATTTCGGTGCCTGCATAACCGCGCGCAAGACTGTAAACCGCAAGCTTGGTGGTGAAAGCCGATAGCCAGACGGTTCCGGTAACGGTCGCTTCGGGATACGCATCCTCAAGCCAGTTGTGCAGAAGCGGAAAGGCGCATTTGATTCCGAAAGCCAGGAAGATCAGAAGGCCCGCCTGGGTCTCCAGGTTGAGCGCATCGAAGCTGATTGAGCCCGCGACGCGGTAGTTCAGCAGCACACCGAAGAACAGCAGCAATCCCGAAAGGACCTGGATTATCAGGTAACGCATGCCGGCACGGTAAGACGCTTCCGTGCCCCGGGCCCAAATCAGCACGACGGAAGCGATTGCGGTGCCTTCCCAGAAGACGAAGAGCGTTACCAAATCGCCGGCGAAGACGGCACCGACAGCGCTGCCCGCGTATATCAGGCTCGCCGTCTGCTGCACCACGTCGCGCACATGCAGGGAATAGATCACCGACACCAACGCGGCGATCAGGAAAATATATCCGAAAATGCTGCTGAGCCGGTCGACGCGCAGCGTAACCAGGTTCATGTCGAGGAATTCAAACGCACCGAACGACCCATACGGAAGGGCCGCAAGATGCACAAAGGCCAGCACTGGCAGAGCGAGCATGTATATCGAGCGCGCCCGGCCGCGCAGCAAAGGTACCAACAGCGCACCGAGGAGGAGGATGAGCCCTGGCGACACGTCAGTCATCGTAATAGTCCTCCGGCCGCATCAGGAGCCGGCGTAACTCCTTGGCCGCAAGCACCAGCGCAACGCATGCCACGAAGCCGAAGATGCCGTAGAAGCCAAGCCAATGCTCCACGGCGAACGGTCCGTGCTTGTGGATCAAGGGATCGATGACGAAGAGCAGACCGCAAATGGCATAGAGCGCATAAACAACCTTGTTCACGTTGCGAGGCTCATCGAGCCAATAGAGCTTTTCACCTTTCGAGGCGGGCGTCCGCCTGCTCTGTCGCTTTCGTTTGGTCATGGCACTCCTCCGGCCAGCAATGGCCCCGCCTGGGACACGGCACCTTTCAGAAGCTCCTCGATCGCACCGGCCTGGAAGAACAGCACAACGCAAAGCAGGGCCGTGACGCTGCAGGCCAGGACGCATGGGTAGGGTGCCTCCTTGACGCGCGCCCGGGCCCCGGCGGCCAGATCGGATGGCGGATGCAGATAGCCCCGCACGACGACCGGCATAAGATACGCGATGTTGAGCAAGGAACTCACGATCAGCACGCCGATGACAAACAGGTGACCGCTGTCCACGGCACCGGCAGCGATGAACCACTTGCTCCAGGTTCCGCCAAGCGGCGGCAAGCCGATGATGCTCAACGAACCGATAAGGAAGGCAAACATGGTGACGGGCATGACGCGGCCGATGCCGGCCATATCGCTGACTTCCGTCTTCTTGGTCGCCACATAGATGGCACCAGCACAGAAGAACAAGGTGATCTTTCCGGCTGCATGCATGGCTATATGCATACCGCTTCCGATCAGGCCCATGGCATTCGCAAAAGACGCCCCCAGCACGACATAGGCGAGCTGGCTCACCGTGGAATAGGCCAGCCGGGCCTTCAGATTGTCTTTGGTCAAAGCGATAACGGACGCCATAACCAGGCTGAACGCGGCGACAAAGACGAGCCACTCGCCGGCGCCGGTTTCGCTCAGCAGATTGAGGCCGAAAACGTAGATTATCACCTTGGAAACGGTGAACACACCGGCCTTGACCACGGCCACCGCATGCAGCAGAGCGCTGACAGGCGTGGGCGCCACCATGGCGGCAGGAAGCCATTTGTGAAACGGCATCAGCGCCGCCTTGCCGATGCCGAACATGAACAGGACGAGCACGAACATGAGGGTCAGCTTGTCAGCCTTGCCCGTAAAGATGCCGCCCGGCACGAAATCGAGCGTCCCGGCGATGAAGGCAGTCGCGATGATGGCCGGCAGCAGAAGGACGGTCGATGTGCCCAGGAGGACCAGCAGATAGGTCCGCCCCCCTGCCCGCGCCGCATCGTCGCCCTTATGCGCCACCAGCGGGTAGGTCGAGAGCGTCAGCGCCTCGTAGAACAGGAACAGCGTGAACAGGTTCGCCGCGAACGCCACACCCATCGTGCTCGCGAGCGCAATGGCGAAACAGACATAGAAAGGTGTCTGGCGCGGTTCCTTGTTGCCGCGCATATAGCCGATCGAATAGACGGAATTGACGATCCAGAGCCCGGACGCGACGCACGCAAACAGCATTCCGAGCGGCTCGACCTCAAACCTGATCTCAACGCCCGGCACGACAGGAAAAGCGCCCGTCGCAAGTTCTTGCCCGTCTATGACGCGGTCCAGTATGGCAAGGACGATCGCGAACAGCACGCTCGCCGTCACCAGCGTCGTCGTCTCGCGCACGTTCGGGTTCCGTGACGTGGCCCAGATGAGGAATGCGCCGATTGCCGGAACGAGCAGCGCGAGAGTGATAAGCGTTTGACCGGTCATCGTGCCCCCGATAGCAGCCATTGCGCCGCCAGTTCCGCAACCCCTTCGGTCAGCCTGGTATCAAAGCCGAAGAATATGGTGGCGCCGGTGAGCAGCAACGTTGGCAGCAACATGCTCAGCGGCGGTTCCTTCGCCCGCCTGGCTGCCGGCACGACGTCCCGGAACCACATCACCTCGACGAACCGGCCAATGTAGACCACGGAGAGCATCGAGCTCAGGACGATCAGTATGACAAGCCACCACCAGCCGTCCTCCGCCGCGCCCAGCCCCAGATACCACTTGGTGATGAAGCCGACGGTTCCGGGTATGCCGAGGAGGCTGAAACCGGCAATGACGAACGCGCCTGCGGTCCACGGCATCTGCTTGCCGACCCCGCCCAGGTCTTCGATCCTGACCGAACCGATACGGAAGAAGATGGCACCCACGGCCATGAACAGCGTGGCCTTTGTCACGGCGTGGTTGAAAAGGTGGACGATGCCGCCGGTCAGGCCCGTCTCGTTGGCGATGCCGATGCCGAGCGTGATGTAACCGATCTGACCGACGGACGAGTAGGCAAGCATCCGCTTGATGTTGTTCTGGAAGACGGCGACGACCGAGGCGCCGAACATGGCCGCCAGGGAAAGGACCAGGAATATCCACGAGATGGGCAGGTCCGCATAGACCACGGATACGCCGAACACGGTGAAGAAGTACCTGAGCAGCAGGTAGACGGCGACCTTGGTTGCGGTCGCTGACAAAAACGCCGTGGCCATTGACGGCGCGTATGCATAGGCGTTCGGCAACCAGACATGCAGCGGAAACAGCGCCAGCTTCAGACTGATGCCGACGGTGAGAAACGCCAGCGCCGCGAGCACCGCACGGGACTCCTCGATCCCCGCGAGACGGTTCGCCATATCCACCAGGTTGAGCGTGCCGGTCATCGAATAGAGCAACCCGACGCCAATCACGTAAAAGGTCGCGCCGATGGTGCCCATGATCAGGTACTGGTAGGCCGCGAGCAGCGCCCTGCGATCACGGCCCATGGCAATCAGCGCATAGGTCGCGAGCGACGAGATTTCCATGAACACAAAGGCGTTGAACGCGTCCCCGGTGATTGCGATACCGAGCAGGCCGCACAGGCAGAGCAGATAGATCGAATAGAACCAGGCCTGCCTGTCGGCGGGGATCTCCTGCTCAACGCTGCGTTTCGCGTACGGCATGATGACCGCGCCGATAACCGACACGAGAACCAGCACGTAGGCGTTGAAGATGTCGATGCGATACTCGATGCCGAAAGGCGGCCTCCAGCCACCGAGCGCGTAGGAGATCGTTCCGCCATCGTAAACCTGGGCGAGCAACCCGACCGACACGATCAGAACCGCGACACTCGCGACGCACGCGACGAACCATGCCGCGACACCCCGCTTGAAACACGCGCACAGGACTGCGCCGAGGAGCGGAATGACGACTTGTAAGGCCGGCAGATGCTCTGAGATCATTCGTCCTCATCCTCAGCGAATATTTCATCCTCCTCGATTGTCCCGAACGCCTCGTTGATGCGGACGACCAGCGCCAAACCGAGCGCAATGGTTGCGATGCCAACGACAATGGCGGTGAGGATCAGGACATGAGGGAGCGGATTCGAATACACCGTGAACTGAGGGGAGAGGATTGGGGGGGTGCCACCGATGATTTTTCCCGGTGAGAGGTAGAGAAGATAGACAGAAGTTTGAAAGACGCTGAGGCCGACCAGCTTTTTGATCATGTTGCCGCGCGCCACGACAATGTAGAGACCGGACACCATCAGGACGATGATGATCCAGTGATTGTAATGCCCGACGATCTCGTGCACCAAGTTCATCAGCGCCCCCTGCCGACAAATGAATAGAAGATTGCCACCAGCGTGCCCGTGACGGTTACGAGGACGCCGATCTCGACGAGGATGATGCCGTACTCCTGACCGTGCGGAGAGTCTGGGCCGAGCGGCGAGTAATTCAGATAGTTCTCGCCAAGCAGGAGACTGACGACGCCGACCCCGGCGAAGATGCCGACTCCGGCGGGAACCATCAGTTCCACCACCCGCGGCGGCACGATCTGCTGCGCGGCATCGAGACCGAAAATGATCGCATAAAAGAACACCATGGCGGCCGCGACCACGCCGGCCTGGAAGCCACCGCCGGGTCCCGTTTCGCCGTGGAACTGGACATACATTGCGAAGACCAGCATGAACGGAATGAAGATCTTCGCGGCAATTCGGAAAACAACGTCGAGCTTCATCGGCGAACCCTCCGCCGTTTCGGCCCCGGCTTCACGTCACGTTTCCCCTTGAGCAGCATGAGCACCGCGATTCCGGCCGTGAAAATGACCGTCACTTCGCCCAGCGTGTCGAAGCCCCGGTAGCTGGCCAACACTGCCGTGACGACGTTTATCGCGAGCGTATCCCGTTGAGAGTTTTCCAGATAATAGGGCGCGATGTGCGTGTTGGCGGGCGTGTCCGCCTCTCCGAATAACGGCAGGGCGAATGTGCCGACGACAAGCGCCACACCGGTCCCGACAGCGACGAAGAGCGGAAGAAGCGGTGTATGGATCGGGGCGGTCTCCTGCGTCTTGGTGAGATAGAGCGTGGCCAGCATCAGCACCGTCGAAACGCCGGCGCCGACCGAAGCCTCCGTCATGGCCACGTCCACCGCATCAAGCACGACCATCACGCTCGCCATCAGGAAGCTGTAAACGCCGCCGAGGATGACGACGGCGAACAGGTTGCGGAGCTGCATGATGCCGAACACGACGACCGCGAGCAGCGTCAGGAGGACCATGTTGATGAGCGCCTCTATGACCGCGTCCTCCTGGTTGACCGGGAGGCCGTCCCGCCGGTGGTTTTGCGTTTTGCAGAATGCGTTTTCGGTTTGCGGGCGCCTTTCCCTGATGTGCCCGGCGCGCTCCGGGTCTTCGCCGCGCTGGCTGGCTCAGGTTCTTCCTGTACGCCCGGTCCGGCAAGCACCGTCCTTCCGACGCCCATCGGCTTGATGCCCTCATGGAGCGTGGCCTGCGCAAGAGCATGGGTCGCGATCGGGCTCGTGAAGAAGATGATGCCGAAAATGATCACCAGCTTGACCGTCACGAAGAAGCTGAAACCGGACAGGAACATCATGCCGCCCAGCAGCAGCCCCGCGCCAACCGTGTCGGAAATCCCCGCCGCATGCATTCGGGTGAACACGTCCGGCATGCGATAGATTCCGATGGCGCCGACAAGGAAGAAGAAGGCGCCCACAAAGATCATGATGCTGCCGATGATGTCACCCACTGCCGACATTACGAGTCCTCCGGCTCCTCGCCACCCTGGTGGCTCAGGTCGCCATATCGGAAATATTTGAGGACGGCCAACGTGCCGATAACGTTCAGCAGCGCGTACAGAATACCAATGTCCAGAAACTCAGGACGACCGGTCAGGAAGCCTATGAGGGCAAGCAGCATGATCGCGCCGGTTCCGATCGCGTTCCCGGCAAGCACCCGGTCGAATACAGTGGGGCCGCGAAGGGCGCGCACCACCCCAAGGCCAAGCGCCAAGAGGACCGCGATGCATGCGAATGCCAGTGTCGCGTGCGTCATGCGCCGCCCTCGAACTGCTTGACGCGGCGGTCCATTGTGCCCTCGGCCAGATCTTCTGCGCCCGCGCGTGTGATCGCGTGAACCAGAAACTCGTTGCCGCTCACCCTGGCGGTCACCGTGCCGGGCGTTAGGGTGATCGAGTTCGCGTAGGTGGCAATGCCGACCGGCGTGCGCTGGCTGGCCCGCACGCGAACAAGTGTGGGTGATATCTTCGGCTTGGGACTGAGGATGATTTTCGTGACGTCCCAGGCGGACTTGGCGATTTCGAGCCCCAGCCATGGCCAGTAGGTCACCGCGCGCGGAGACAGGTGGATCGGATGACCCTCCGCGTCGGCGATCCCCATGCGCCGAGACAGCAGCACGACGCCGATGACCGAGACGATCCCCGCCGATACAGTAATCACCGTGTAGTGTCCGGACAGCACCAGCCAGAAGCAAGCTAGGACCAGTCCAA
>JANQLP010000249.1 GCA_028280515.1 Hyphomicrobiales bacterium | reverse complement strand
CCTCGCCCGTACACTCGGGTACGCGCCACGGGCCTTTACTTGATCCTGTCGCAAAATCGCTCCGTCAGAATGGCTCCGATTTAGCCGAATAGGCTCTAGACCACCCGGGGCCTATCGCTTCTCCGGAGAAACATTGCGGACGCTTTCGACGAACGCGGCGATGTTCTCGCGATCGTACTTCAGGTGCTTACGCGTCTCGGACGCAGGATGCGTCCCGAGAAAGACGCCCTCGCGCCATTCTTTTTGCGGCCTGATGGGTCGCGGCATGAACCCGCCGCCACAGTTGGGGCAGACATTATGCAGATGATCGCCGACGCAGTCGGCGCAGAAGGTGCACTCGTAACTGCAGATATAGGCTTCCGCCGAGTCCGGCGGCAGATCCCTGTCGCAATACTCACAGTTCGGTCTGAGTTCGAGCATATCGCCCCCTGATACAATCCGCGCTTTCGCACCCCAGCCTACATGCGGGGTGGCCACAGCCAACAGGTCCAATTGCTCAGATGTCGTGCCGAATTGGCACCAGGCTTGGGCAACCTACGCCACGCGCAGCGCGGCAACCCCGGGGAGTTCCTTCCCCTCAAGCCACTCCAGGAAGGCCCCTCCCGCCGTCGAGACGTAGGTGAAGTCGCCCGTGACACCGGCCTCGTTGAGCGCGGCAACCGTATCGCCTCCACCGGCCACGGTCGTGAGCCTGCCTTCTTTCGTCAGCTTCGCCGCCGCGCGGGCAAGTCCGAACGTTCCCTCTCCGAAGGGATCGATCTCGAAGGCGCCGAGCGGGCCGTTCCACAGAAGCGTCTTGAGGTCCGTCAGGCGCGACTTGAGGGCGGCGCAGGTCTCCGGTCCGACATCAAGGATCATGCTGTCTGCGGGCACATCATCCAGCGCACGCACCTCGTTCGCCGCGCCGGCCGCGAACTCCTTCGCAACGACCACATCCGACGGGAGCAGAACCTCGCAGCCCGTGTCCTCGGCGGCTTTCATGATCTCACGGGCCGTGTCGGCCAGGTCGGGCTCGCACAGCGATTTTCCGACATCGACACCACGCGCATGAAGAAACGTATTGGCCATCCCGCCGCCGATGATCACACAGTCGAGCTTCTTCACCAGGTTGGTGAGAACGGAGATTTTGGTGGAGACCTTCGCGCCGCCGACCACCGCGCCCACCGGCCGCTCAGGATGTTCCAGCACGCGCGTCAGCGCGTCGACCTCCGCGGCCATCTGGAGCCCGGCATACGCCGGCAACGCGCCGGCAATGCCCACCGTCGAGGCGTTGGCGCGGTGGGAAACGGAGAAGGCGTCGTTGACGAACATGTCTCCAAGCCGGGCCAGTTCCGCGGTGAATCCAGGATCGTTCGCCTCCTCGCCCGGATGAAAGCGGGTGTTTTCAAGAACCAGAACCGCACCATCGGCGAGCGCACCGACCGCCTGTTCCGCCTCGGAACCGATGCAGTCAGCGGCAAATCGAACCGGGATTTCCGGGAGCAATTCGTCCAGCTTCTCCGCCACAGGTTTCAGAGACATGTCGGGAACGCGTTTGCCCTTGGGACGAGCGAAGTGGGACAAAAGCACCACCCTGGCGCCGCGCGATGTGAGCGAACGGATGGTCGGCAGAACGCGTTCAAGGCGGGTTGCGTCGCTCACCGCGCCGTCCTGCATCGGCACGTTCATATCGGCGCGGACCAGCACGCGTTTGCCCGCGACATCGGCGTTTTCAATTGAGCGAAACGTACTCATTCCCGTTCGGAATCCGCCTGTCTACTTCGCGCAAAGACCCTTTGCGGCCTTGGCGACCGCATCGGACGTGATGCCGAAATGCTCATAGAGATGCCCGCCGGGCGCGGACGCGCCGAAGCTCGACATGCCGATGAAGCGTCCGTCTTCACCGAGCCACCGGTCCCAGCCGAGCCGGACCGCCGCTTCCACGGCGACACGCGGCGCATCGCCCAACACGTCGGCCTGATAGGCCGCGTCCTGCGTCGAAAACAGCTCCCAGCATGGCATGGATACAACCGCGGCCTTGATACCGTCGTCGGCGAGCTTGTCCGCCGCGCCGACCGCCACCTCCACCTCTGAACCCGTGGCGAGCAGCGTGACGTCGCGGTCGCCGTCCGTTTCACGCAGCACATAGGCACCGCGAGCGCACAGATTTTCGTCGGTATGTGCGCTGCGAAGCGTCGGCAGGCCCTGCCGGCTGAGCGTCATGATCGATGGCGTCGCCGGGGTGCCCAGTGCGAGTTCCCAGCACTCGGCGCACTCGACCGCATCGGCGGGGCGGTAGACATTGAGGTTCGGCATGGCGCGAAGGCTCGCCAGATGCTCGACCGGCTGGTGCGTTGGGCCATCTTCGCCAAGCCCGATGGAATCGTGCGTCATCACATAGACCACGCGCTGCTCCATGAGCGCGGAGAGGCGGATCGACGGCCGGCAATAATCGGTGAAGACAAGGAAGGTACCGCCGTAGGGCACGATGCCGCCGTGCAGCGCCATACCGTTCATGGCGGCGGCCATGCCATGCTCACGTACGCCATAGCGGACGTAGGAACCGGAAAAGGCGTTTGGCGCGATGTCGTCATGGTGGCTTGTCAATGTCCCGACCGAGCCGGTGAGGTCGGCGGAACCGCCAATCATCCCCGCTACGACCGGGACCAGCTTTTCGAGCACTTTTTGAGACGAAACCCGCGTCGCGATCTTCGGGGCTTCGGACGAGAAGGTGGCCTTCACGTCGCTGACGGCCCGAGCGATCGCGTCGGAGACCTCCGCATCGACAGGATCCCTGAGCCGCGCGTCCTGAATGCCGGCGGCTTCGCGCCGTTTGTTCCAGGCCTCGCGCTCGGTAGACCCGCGCGCGCCGACCGCACGCCACGCGTCAAGAATCTCGTCCGGCACATGGAACGGCTCATGCGGCCATTCAAGCTCGCCGCGCGCACCGGTGATTTCCTCGTCCCCGAGCGGGGCGCCGTGCGTCGCCGCCGTGCCCTGCTTGTTCGGCGCGCCGTACCCGATGGTCGTTTCGCAGGCGATGAGCGACGGACGATCCGATGTCCTCGCCGCCTCGATTGCCGCGGCAACGGCGTCCGGATCATGCCCGTCCACCCGCACCGTCTTCCACCCCGACGCCTCGAAGCGTTTGAGTTGATCGTCGGACTCAGCCATCGCCGTCGGTCCGTCGATACAGATCTTGTTGTCGTCGAACAGGACGATCAGCTTGGAGAGGCGCAGATGTCCGGCAAGCGATATCGCTTCCTGACTGATGCCCTCCATCAGACACCCGTCCCCGGCGATCACATAGGTGTAGTGATCGACAATGTCGTCTCCGAGACGATCATTCAGGATGCGTTCCGCCAGCGCCATGCCGACCGCATTGCCGAGACCCTGGCCGAGCGGTCCGGTCGTCGTTTCGATGCCGGGCGCATGGCCGTATTCAGGGTGTCCGGCCGTTTTCGACCCCAGCTGGCGAAAATCCTTCAGTTGCTGGATATCCATGCCGGGCGTTCCGGTGAGATAGAGCAGGGAGTAGAGCAGCATCGAGCCGTGGCCGGCGGAGAGCACGAACCGGTCGCGACCCGGCCAGTCGGGTGTGGACGCATCGAATTTCAGAAATCGGGTGAACAGGACGCTGGCGACATCGGCAAG
>JANQLP010000237.1 GCA_028280515.1 Hyphomicrobiales bacterium | reverse complement strand
CGATCGCCGACAAGCTGCTGGTCGCGTCCTGCCTGCTGATGCTGGCCGCCGACGGGACCATTCGCGGTTGGTCGCTGTGGGCGGCGATCGTCATTCTGTGCCGCGGGATCCTGGTATCGGGACTGCGCGAATATCTCGCCGAGCTGCGGGTCAGCGTCCCGGTGACGCGGCTCGCCAAATGGAAGACCACGTTGCAGATCGTGGCGATCGGCTTTCTCCTGGCGGGCACTGCGGGCGACGAGGTGGTGACCCGTATGATCGACATCAGCTTTCCATTCGTGACCTATATCGGACTGACGCTGTTGTGGGTGTCGGCCCTGCTCACGCTCTATACCGGCTATGACTATTTCCGCGCGGGCATCCATCACCTGAACAACGAAATGGGCTGACCGTGGATCGGACTGTGAGAGTTCTCTACTTCGCCTGGGTCCGCGAACGCATCGGTAAAACGCAGGAGACGATCACGCCGCCGGCGAGCGTTGAAACCGTTCGCGACCTGATGGCCTGGCTCGCCGGGCGCGGCGAGGAATATGCCTACGCCTTCGAGAATCCGGCCGTTATCCGTGCCGCGATCGACCGCGCACATGCCCGGCCGGAAGCAGCCATTACCGGCGCCCACGAAATCGCCTTCTTCCCGCCAATGACAGGTGGGTAAATCTCGCAATGGCGACCATCCGGCTGCAGCGCGAAGACTTCGACATCGGTGCCGAGACCGCCGCGCTTGCGAACGGGCGCACCGATATCGGTGCGGTGGTCGCCTTCACCGGCATCTGCCGCGGTGGCGACGGCGGTCAGCCCATAACGGCGATGACCCTCGAACACTATCCCGGTATGGCCGAGACGGAGATCGCACGGCATGTCGCGGAGGCGGAGAGCCGCTGGCCGCTGATCGGGGTGACCGTGATCCATCGCTACGGACGGGTCGTGCCGGGCGAGAATATCGTCCTGGTCCTGACGGCCGCAGCGCACCGCGCCGACGCCTTCACGGCCGCCGAGTTCCTCATGGACTATCTCAAGACCCGTGCGCCATTCTGGAAGGAGGAGGAGCGGGCCGGCGCATCCGCCTGGGTCGGCGCGTCCGAGACGGACAATGCCGCAGCCCAACGTTGGGCGACTCCATCCACATGCAGCGACGCGGCAGAGTGAATCACGCCGCACATTCCCTTGCGCAATGCAATCTTTTTCCGTGGACCGCCCGAAGGACGGCACGCGGATTCCGCGTCACGCTCTTGTGGCCGGCGGTCAAGGACCTTCGGCCGCCGCCCTGGTCGAGCCTCTTAAGGATGACATACGGAAAAAACTCGCGGGAGTTGCGCATTTCGCCGCGACCCGCTTCAATAGCGTATCGGGTAAAGGTATTATGATCATGAAGATGACGTTGGGAGGAGGGGGATGACGTGAGGACGGCGATGTACCGCGCCGTAACCCGTGACATCGAAGTCAAGGTGGTTCCGCGCTTTTTGCCCGAACGCTCATCAGGCGAGCAAAACTACTACTTCTGGTCGTATACGATCGAAATAACGAATCTGGGGAAGGAGACGGTTCAGCTCAAAACGCGCCATTGGCGCATCACCGACGCTCTCGGCCGCCTGCAGGAAGTGCGGGGGGCCGGAGTTGTGGGCGAAGAACCGGTACTCGCGCCAGGCTCGGCCTTCGAATACACGAGCGGCGTGCCGCTTCCCACCTCCTCCGGATTCATGACCGGAACCTATGGAATGGTTGCGTCGGACGGGGAGCGGTTCGACGTCGAGATTCCGGTCTTCTCGCTCGACTGTCCCCAGGAGCGGCGAACCGTGAACTGACGCTCTGTTCCGTGATCTTGGACGAAAAGCCGTCAGCCCCTTTTCGGGATCATGGGCTAGAGCGCGATCCATTCAGATTGAATCGATCGCGCTCTATTTTCCTTTGTTTTGTCGCATGATCTTCTCCGAAAAG
>JANQLP010000222.1 GCA_028280515.1 Hyphomicrobiales bacterium | reverse complement strand
TCGGATAACTTCGGTTCCTGCGCCTGAGCCTTGGTTGTCACCGCTCCGAGCAGAGAGGCACAAACCGCCAGACCCAGCACGAAACCGGTCCGTACTGGTCTTTTCATATTTAATCCCCTGTCAAAAAATTGTTGGCGATTATGAATCTTAGTGACTTCCGGGCTCGGCTACCTTGATCCGGGTTAAGTCGCAATTCTGCAAAAAACCCTATGGTTGCTCATCCCGGAAGCCCGCCCCGGGCCGCCGCCAACCGGTATGGTGTTAGGAATGCGCACGAACCAGACAACGGCTTCGTCCCATCACAACGCCGACAAGACACCCGGACCCGCGACGCTTCTTTTCTCGCACGCGTTTCGCCCGTTTTTCCTGGCGGCCGGCGTATACGCCGTGCTTGCGCTCGCGGCATGGCTGGCGTGGATTGCGATTCACGCCGTCGGCGCCATGCCGGCCTACATGACGGTGGCCGAGCCGCTACACCTGTGGCACGCCCATGAAATGGTCTTCGGCTTCGCCGCCGCGGCGGCGGGCGGATTTTTGCTGACGGCGGTTCCAAGCTGGACAGGCGCCAAGCACTCCAAAGGCCGTGTGCTTGTCTTCATGTTTTCGCTCTGGTGCATCGGCCGCGTCGCCATGTGGGGAACGGCCGTTTTTCCCCCCGTACTTGTTGTTGCATTGGATCTGGCATTTCTCCCCGTGCTCGGGCTTGCCGCGGCCAAACAGCTTGCCGTGCAGCCCGCCTTGCGAAACGTCATATTTCTCAGCCTGATCGGCGCGCTCATCGGCGGAAACGTGCTTTACCATCTCGGACGGCTCGATCTGATCGAGGGCGGAATGACGTACGGCGTCCGGTTCGGACTTGCGTCATTTGTGATCATGATCATGGTCATCGGCGGGCGTGTCATCCCCGGCTTCACCACCAATGCCCTGCGCCGCAGCGGGACTGTCGACGAAGCCGCACTGCCTCGAAGCATCCCCGCAGTGAATATGGCGAACCTCGTTCTGTCTGTCGTGACTCTGGGTCTTTACGTTTTGCGGATGCAGCCGGAACTGGTCGGCATCCTGTCTTTCCTTGCTGCCCTCGCCAACGCCGTGCGGCTCGCCGGCTGGCGGACACTGGCCACGCTCTCATCGCCGATCCTCTGGGTTCTGCACCTGGGATATGCCTGGATCGTGATCGGCTTCGTGCTGCTCGGCATATCCTCGTTCACCAACTGGATGAGCGAGGCCGCCGCGATGCACGCCTTTGGGACAGGCGCCGCCGGGACGATGATCCTGGCAATCATGACGCGGGCTTCTCTCGGCCACACCGGTCGCGGGCTCGTCGTGCCCGGCCCAATCGTCGCGGCGTACGTCCTGGTGTCGGTTGCCGCAGTGTTGAGGTGCTTTGCCCCGGCGGCTCTGCCGCAGTTCTACAATGAGATCATGCTTGCCGCCGGCGGCGCCTGGATGATCGGCTATGGGCTGTTCGTGTTCGTCTTCACACCCATTCTTCTGGGCCCGCGGGTGAAGCGCAAAAGTTAGAGCCTCTTCGACCAAATCGGAGCCATTCCGACGGAGCGATTTTGCGGCAAGATCAAGCAAAGGCCCGCGGCGCGTACCCGAGTGTACGGGCAAGGGACTTTGCGCCGGGATTGGCGCGAAACCGCCCGTGCCATACGGGTTTCCGATTGGCAGGCGCCCGCCGGCGAAACGGCCTTGCCCGATGCGCTAACATCGCGCCGCGACCGTTTCGGCAACGGATCGCACACGCCAATCAAGAAACAGAATTAACGCGGATTTGGTCGAAAAGGCTCTGGCCGCGTTCACACACCCAGTTTCGAGTGCAGTCTGGCGTCCTTGGTCTTGAAATGGTTGACGAACCAGTCGCGCACGGCAGCGCTCAACGCCGTCTTGTAGTCGGTCCCCGTGTCCGCTTCGAAGTCGTCCATGATGTCGCGCAGATCATCCAGCAGCTTTTCATGATCCGCCTTGTGGTCCGCATATTCGTCATAGTCGTATTTGCGCATCACCGTTTCCTCGAGCGCGAAGTGCGCCGAGATTTTGGCGAACACCTCGCCGAGAAACTCGCTGACCTTTTCCCGGGGGGCGTCGGCGGCGATCTGGTCGTGCAGTTCGTTGATAAGCTCGACCAATTCCTGGTGCTCGTGGTCCACCTCGGCCACGCCGGTCTCGAATTCCTTGCGCCACTCGATCAGCGTCATCGCCTGACCTCTCCTATTGAAAGATGAAACCGCCGACGTCGGATTTGAAATCGACCGCCAGATTCTGGCCCGGTGCGAGTTCGATCTCCTGCCGGGTCTCATAATTGAACCCCGCGGTATCCCGCCCGTCACGCAGACGCGCGATCAGCACGTGCCGTCCCGGCGGAACCGCGAACTTTTGGTAAACGCGGGCCGGGCCGTCACCGGCAAGTCCGGTCGGCGGCAGGTCCGCGTCATAGATGATCTTGCCGTCGAGATCGAGTTGCACGCGCACGGTGACGCGCGCGCGGTCGCATGTGTTCGGACGCCTCTCGTTCGGCGGCAGCTTGGCGATCTCCTGCGGCGTCAGTCGGCGGCAATCCCTCACCCGTGCCGCGCCGTGCGCGAAGCTCAGTTTGATCTGGGCCTGGCCATCGGGAAACTGCTGATAAAGGGGCCTGGATGCGAAGTAGCCGATGAGCACGGCAACCGCCGCGTAGACGACTGCCTGGCCCGCATACTGGAGCACCTTAACCATCGACCAGTTCCTTTGACGGTTCGCGCGTGTCCGGTTTGTGGACCGCGGACGCACCCGGCGGCAGTGAGGCAAGATCGCCCGCAAACTGCGTCAGGAGCGCTTCCAGCTTGCGCCTGCCGGCGCGCCCTGCCCACAGCACGCGAATGCGCTCGCGCGGGACGCGGGCCCGCAGCATCGGGTCGCGTTCGCGCGCCACACGTTCATTTGTCCACTCTATACCAAGCCGGGCGTAGCAACTGTTCTCGCTGCACCCTGTGAGCACGACCCCGTCAACCAGGCGCTTCGAGAGGACATAGTCGATAAAGGAGGGCGGCAACTGGCCGATGCACCGCAGGGAGATCGATTTGACCGATGCGCCATCGATCCCGCGCAGCGAGACCCCGTGGTCGCATCCGAATACCAGAATCCGGATCTCGTCCTTGCGAAATGCACAACGCGTCTCGACCTCTTCCCGCAGTTCTGCGACCGTCATGTCCGGAAGATCGATGCCTGCGACCAGCTCCGATGCACGGCGGAACGGGGTTGCCGTCGGACACGCGCCGGCGCAAATTCCGCATGAAACGCAGAGCGAGGGTTCCACAACAGCCTGCCGTTCGAACGGCAGGCCGTCGCTGCGCTCGCGCATGGCGATGGCGTTGTAGGGGCAATCGTTGAAGCAGCGCATGCAACCATTGCAGTTGGGGAGATCGACCCGGGCAACCGGGGGCTTGCGCAACGGCGGCAACCAGGGAATGGCTATGAACATCAACAACAAGGCGCCCGCCCCGCCCCATGTCACAGTGCCCGGCCAATGCTCCAGCACCGGATACAGGGGCAGATAAAACCAGTCGAGACCGATCGGGCCGACAACCTTCGAGAGGTCGGCGGGCCCCTGGCTGAGGGCCGGGTGAACCAGGGAAAGCACCAGCAAGGACGCGAGCGTGCCGATCGCCAGGCCGCGCGGAGGATTGATGTTCGGGCGCGACACGCGCTGGAGATGAACCCAAAGCAGAATCAATGCAATGAGCGGCACCGCAATATGGATGAACACCATCAGGGTGAAGAAGCGGCTTTCAAGCGTTGCGGCGGACAGGAAGTTCCGGGCAATCGGCTCGCCGAAAATCGGCAATTGGTCAAGCCACTCCGTCGACACGATGGCGACATATTGCGCGAGGCGATCCCAAACCAGCCAATACCCGGTAATGCCGGCGGCATATACCATTACGAGCACCGGGACGCCGGTCACCCAGCTGAACCAGCGCACGCCACGGTAGCGATCGAGCGCAAACTCCCGGGCGATGTGCAACAGCATGACCACGATCAGCCCGTCCGAAGCATAGCGATGAAGCGACCGCATGACGCCGGCGGCGTACCACTGGTCATGGGTCATGTACTCGACGGAGTCGTATGCCTGCGTCACGCCGGTATCGAAAAAAATGTAAACGTAAACGCCGCTTACCGTGATGATCCAGAAGAAGAAGAACCCCAACGCCCCGAGATTGAGCATGGGATTCCAATGCGGCGGAAACACAAGGCCGAGCAGTCGTTCGGTCCGATCAAATACGAACCGCAGGGGAGCGCGCAGTATTTCCATCGTGGAGTGTCCTTCACGCGGTTCCGGTCGCGCCGGGTGGAGGCCGGCGCCATTCACGGACCAGGACGGTCAAAATCAAACCAAGGCAGAGCAGCCCGATGGCGATGCCGGCGAACAGCGAATAATCAAAATAGTAGCGCCCCGAGTTGGGGTCGTAGACGGTACAGAAGAGTTTGATGCGGTCGATGATGTCCTGGACATTCGCCACAGGCTTGTAGCGGCCGAACACGAGGTCCTTGAGCGGCTCGACAATGACCGGCGGTTCGAACACCGCACCGTAGACCTGCTGGTAGAGTTTCCCGTTCTTGTCGACGACGCTCACCTGCGCCAGGTGATCATAACCGCCCGGACGGCTGTAGATCGCAAACCCGACCGCACGCGCGATCGCGTCGAGGCTTGCCTGATCAGCCGAGAGGAACTGCCAGTTGGGCAGATCGACACCACGCTCGCGGGCCAGCAGCCGCATCCGTTCGGGCGTGTCGGCGCGAACGTCGAAGCCGATGGTGACAGTGGAGAAACTCTCCTCTCCAAGAGCCGACTGGGCTTCCTCGACGGCCGGGTAAAGCGACTCGATCATCGTCGGGCACACATCGGCGCAACTGGTGTAAACCAGCGTCACCAAAAGCGGCTTGCCCTGAAACGACGCTACCGGAACGGGATTGCCCTTCGTGTCCGTCAGCACGACATCTGGAAGCGGTTGGCCCAGCGCGGCCTGCGACGTCTTGAGGGCCTGCTGCGCCCTGTCTTCCTTCTGAGCTTCGGCAACACCTAGACTCAAAGCAAGCAGGATGATTGCGAGAAGAACCCTCATGTGAAGCTACCCACCAGCCAGCCGTCGATGATGGCGCCCGAGAGCAGAAGCAGCAGCTGAATCAACGATGCGAGGAAGTTCTTGATGGCGCGCTGTTTCGTCGGTTGCAAAACGAGCGCGATGCTCGCCGACGTGAACAACGCCCCGCCGATCAGGGCACCGGCGAAATAGACCAGGCCCATGCCATAGGCAACCGGGACGAGAGAAAGGACGGACAGCGTGAGGGTATGCGCCAAGATGACCCAGGCGCACTTCCGGTTTCCGATCAGGGTCGGAAGCATCGGCACAAGGTTGGACCGGTACTCGTCTTCGACGGCGATCGCCAGGCTCCAGAAGTGCGGCGGCGTCCACAGGAACAGGACGATGGCCAGCACGATGGCCTCCGGACCGATGTGAGGCGCGACGGCCGCCGCTCCGGCGAGCACGGCGAAGCTGCCCGCGGCCCCACCGATGACGATGTTCGTCCAGGTGCGCCGCTTGAGCCAGAGCGTGTAGACAACGGCGTATGTGAACGCGCCCATGAACGTATAGAAAGCAGCCCACGCATTGGCGGCGATCGCCGCCATGCCGACGGCAAAGGCGAGAAGCGCAAGGATGCCGGCCAGCCAGCCCATGCCGGGCACGAGCTGGCGGCTTGCAAACGGGCGCCCCGACGTGCGGGACATATGCGCGTCAAGATCCGCCTCGGCCCACTGATTGAACGCACCTGCACTGCCCGCCGCCAAGAACACCGCAACCACCGTCAGCACGACTGCCCATGGCGAGACGACCGGGTCCGCACTGATCGCCGCACCACCGAGCGCACTCAATGCGATCATTGTTGCGATGCGCGGTTTGAAGATGCCGAAGTAATCGCGCGCGCCGAGCGGAAGTGCGACAGCCGTATCAGACATTGTTTTGAGCGCCTTACCCGCTGTTGTCCTGCGTCATGCCTCCCTAGCTCAGCGGCCAGATCTCTGACAGATACTTCCAGTTCACGAAGTAGTAGAGCACGAAGGACAGGAAGAAGACCGTCACGAGGATGTAGGTGCCCGGCAAATGCCATGTGCCGGCGCTGCCATATTCGTGTACGGCTCCGCTGACTTGCTTCTGTGGCATCGGTCCAAGCGACTCCACGACGTTGGACGCGTCGACCTTCTTGCCGAAGAACACAGTGCCAACCGTGATCAGGACATACATAATTCCTCCGATCGACGCGATGACCGCGAAGATGCCGTTGAGGCCCATCATCAGGAACGCGGTGGCGGGATAGTCAAACGTCACCTGCGCATCCGAAAAGGTGATGTCCCAGTGCCGTCGCGACACGCCGAGCGTGCCCGCGCCCATCATGAACAGCGAGATGCCGGCAACGCCGATCCCGAACAGATACGGCTGCCATCTCGCCATGGCCGGCCAGATCACCTGACGCTGGAAAATGAGCGGGAGCAGCAGATAGGTGACGGCCATGAAGGCGAGCGTGGTGCCCGCGACCACTGTGGCGTGGAAATGTCCCGGCACGTAGATCGTGTTGTGCAGGATCAGGTTGATCTGCTCGGTTCCGAGGACGACGCCGGATATGCCGCCGAGGAAACCGAACATCACGAGTGAGAGGAACATGCCGGCGAACGCCGGATTGCTCCATGGCGCCTTGCGCAACCACTCGAACACGCCATTGTTGTAGCCGTTCTTGCGTTGCGCCGCCTCAATCGCGCCCGGCACCGTCATGCCGTGAATCATGCTGCCGAGCACCGCGAGATAGAGCGCGTAGGACGTGTTGAAAATACGCCATTCCGCACTCAGGCCCGGCTCGACAAGCATGTGATGCGCGCAGGCAAGCTGCAGGAACAGGATGTAGAGGAAAAACGCCGTGCGGCTGACCTTTTCGGACAGCGGCTTTGCACCGATCGTTATGGCGATGATCGCGTACCAGACGGCGACATGCGCCGCAACATTGATCTGCTGGGAGGAGTGCCCCATGCCCCACCACACCAGCTTGTACATGACGGAATCGATGTGGGAGATGTAGCCGACAGACCACAGGAATGTCGGGATCAGGATGATCGCACCGCTGGCAATGGTGAAAACGGCAATAATCGCAGCCGTGATCGCGCCGAACGTCACTAGCGGAACAGAACCTTCATAAGTGCGTTCGTCGCGGGCTACCACCAGCGTACCGAAGAAAACCATGACCGCGACAAGCGCGCCGACCGCGAACAGGATGAGTCCCAGATAGAAGTGCGGCTCCGCCTTCATCGGTACGTAGCTCGTGAACATGACGCTCGACTCGCCCTGGAGCACCGCCACGTTCGTCATCAGGCCACCGAAAACCATCAGCGCAAAAGCGGCCCACGCGATGCGCGGAGTCGCAAGTCGGCAACTGAGTAGAACAGCGGATGCAAAGTAGAGAACCGCGACCTCGAAAAAGATGATCCAGAGCAGCAGCACATCGAGCCCGTGAGCGGTCAGTACGAGATAGAACATCTCACTGGGAAGAAGATGAACGGCCGGCCAGCGCGTGAGCGCCACCAGCAACCCGAAAAAGCCGCCGATCGCCAGAAAGACAACAGCAGCAACGGCGTTGGCCTTTATCAGTTTCTCGGCCGCCAGATCGATCTTGAGCCCGGTTGCGGGACATGTGCGAAACTTCGCGGCGATACCGCCAATGATCCCGGTCTCGGCTGTTGCTATAGACATGGTCGCCCCCTTTCCCGTTACTGGCTCGTACCAGCTTCGACGACATAAATCCGGCCGACCATCTGGTGATGGCCCAGGCCGCAATATTCATTGCAGACAACACCGAACGTTCCGGTTTCCGTCGGTGTCAGCGTGATGACATGCATGATACCGGGGTGAACCTGGAGGTTGATGTTTGTGGGCTGAAGCGAGAAGCCATGCTGCCAGTCGAGCGAGGACAGGTGCAGCCGGTATGTTTGCCCTTTTTCCAACTCCAGCATGGGCCAAAACTCCCACAGGCGCGCCAGCATATAGACATCGCCGCCAGCCGGAGGCTTGACAACCGGATAGCCCGTCTCGTCCTCGCGGACGGTGAATTTCTCGGTGAATTCCTCTGTGCGCTGCTCGAATACCGCCGGGTCTATGCGGTAGGCTTCATTCGACAGGTTCTGTTTTCCGTCGATGTGCCAGTACACCATCATGGAAAACATGACGACGCCCCAGAGAAAGGCGATTCCGATCCAGACCAGTTCGCCGCGCTCGATACGTTGGTTCCACCAGATTCTCTCTTCAGGAGGATGAATTGCCATGCCTTTTCTCCCTGATCCGGCTGCTAATTCGCGAGCGGAATCTGAGTGAGCTCAATCAGACCCCAAAGGATGTAAAAGACGGTCGGAATGACGACCCCGAGGAAAAGCAGCAGGAAAGGATTGTCCAGAACCCGCTGCATGACGGGGATTCTTTCCACCTCAGCAGTGCTGGACGCAGGTTTTGCGCGCTTGGCCATGATCTTGTTTGCCCCGGTTGGATAGTTGCCACCTGAGCAACTTATCGACCCTGCGAAAAGGGCGCCTTGACCATGGTTAAGGTCTGATCTCGAAGCCGGAATTGCGATCCAAAGAACCGGTCGGCGTGCCCCCTCTTCAAAGGAGCCTAGGCACATACCTAGTTGTACAGGTGCTCAATTTCGGCCTCGAATACGAACTGCGAAAAAAAGTGGCCTGTGTGAAGGCCTTTGCAGATGTCACGCACAACGCCACGCAGCCAAGAAAAAGGCGACGCATCCGTGAACTGAAGTTGTGCAGGATCTACGATGACGGCAAAAGGGTATCGACGCGACAGACGTCGCACACGCAGGCGGTCATATCGCCGGGATGAAATCTCCCGGATCGTCGAAGACGTTCTCAAGTCAAGGCGGAACATTTCCGCTCAAACCGGCGGTCATTCGCACACGCCGCGTTCCGGCTTTATCGATGCGGCCGAATCTTCCTCGGGCTCCGTCGCCCCTGAACCGGCGCGATTCGAACCCCTTCATCCCGGCATCGAGCGCGTTCTCGACTTTGCCAAGCTGCTCAATTTCGTCCGGCAGGAAGCAGCTCTGATCCTCGATGACGAGTATTGCCAGGACCTGTTGACCCTCTGCATTGACCGAATTACCCGCCAGTACGAACTCTGGCCAGAGGAGCAAAGCGGACCGGAGCCGAACAAACTGGTTCACTGATGAGCTTCGCGCGGGCGCGTACACCGGACTATCCAACCCGTGCCATTTTCTCTCACTGCGGGACGGACCGCGACCCATGCCCGGGCGCCGTTGAATTTCCGGATTTCTCACGACGCGAGTTCGACCTGGATGACGCGTTCGTTTCATCGATCGTGTCGCCGGGCAGGGGAAATCCGGTGCTCTTCATCCACGGCAATTCGTCGTGCAAGGAGATCTGGACACACCAGCTTGCGCTCCTGGCTGCACACGGTCGACCGTTCGTCGCACTTGACCTGCCCGGACACGGCCAATCGGGAAATGCGCGGTCCCCGCGGCATGTCTACAGCTTTCCCGGTTATGCAGGTGTCATCGGCAATCTCTTGACGCACCTTGATTGGCATTGCGTTGACGTCGTGGGCTGGTCGCTCGGAGGTCATATCGGGCTTGAACTGCTCGGCACGGACACGCGCGTGCGTTCGCTGCTGATTGTCGGGACCCCGCCGGTCAGACCGTCACCGCATGCGGTGACGGAGGGATTCCACGCCTCAAACGTGATGCAACTGGCGGGGAAGAGAGCGTTTTCGGTCCGCGAAGCGCAAACCTATGCCCGCCAGATGCTCGGCGGAGACCAGTTCGTGACACCGCGCCTTCTTGAGAAGGTCATCCGAACGGACGGAGATGCACGGCACTTCATGGTTGAGAACGCCTTGTCGGGTGTCGGCATGGACGCCCGTCTGGTCGCGGAAACGACGCACAAGCCGTTGTGCGTCGTGCACGGAGAAGACGAACCGTTTGTCCGCCTGAGCTACCTGAGGTCGATCCGATATCGCACGCTTTGGAATGGATCGATATCGCTGATCAGGTCGGCTGGTCACGCACCGCATTGGCAACGCCCGAAAGCCTTCAATGCGATTCTCTCTTCTTTTCTGGATTTGGAGTCCAGTAAGTCTGCACACAGTACAAATAACAGTTTTGCCCTTGCGCCGGACCTGTATGCCAATCCATAATTTAGACATATTTGCTCTTGGGGGCTGGTTTCGTGCACGAGTTCGAGGAGTTCATTGAGGCGTGTCAGAGAGTTCGTTCGGTAGACGAGCTTGCTGATCTTTATTCACAGGCTATTGCGAAAGAGGGCTACGAGAACTGCATCCTGACGTCGATACAGAAACATGCATTAACGCATGTGGCGTGGTTCAAGTTTCCGGAAGGTTATCTCGACACCTACTATGAACAGCGCTGGGCGAAAATCGACCCGGTGCTGGAATGTGCTCTTCGCGCCTCCCGGCCGTTCTTCTGGAACGACATTGCCGAGTCCCGCCCCCTGTCGAAGAAGCAAGAGAGCTTCATGGATGACTGCCAGGACATCGGCGTCCATTCCGGCATCGTCTTCCCCATGCACGGCCCGGGCGACCGGTTGGAGATCATGAGCATCAGCCGCCGACTGAATGAGGCGCCGCACCCGATGAGCCATGCTCTGCTTCACGCGATCAGCGTACAGACGTGGACGCGTTATCTGGAGTTGCGTGAGGAAGACAGATTTCCGGACACCGAGAACGTTCATCTGACGCCGCGGGAACTGGAAATCCTGCGCTGGTGCAAACACGGCAAAACCTATTCCGAAATCGGCGAAATTCTCTCCATCTCCGCCAAGACGGTCGAGTTCCACGTGACAAATATCATGAACAAACTCGGCGCGAGCAACAAGATTACAGCTATTGTGATCGCCATTCAGCGTGGAATATTAGACGTTTAGATCGTAATAGACAGAAATCCTAGTAAACTTCCTAGTACTCTTCTCCAACAAATAAATGGTTCCATGTGACTCAGGATTTGGTCCTGCACGAGATGGAACCATGATTGAGGCGTTTTCACTTAAGAATGCTCACCTTTTCGGCGATGCCCTGGTGTCACAGGCACGCCTTCGCTACCTGGTGTTCGTCGAGCGGCGCATGCTCGAGCATCCCCACTATGAGGACATGGAGTATGACGAGTTCGATACCCCTGCCGCGGTCTACCTTGTTTGGCGGGACGATCTTCAGACCGTCCGAGGCGTCGCCAGGCTGGTCCCGACGACCATGCCTTACATGCTGCGGTCGTACTGGCCATATCTCTGCCAGACGCGACCTCTCCCACAAGCGGAAGATGTCTGGGAGATCAACCGTGTATGTGTCGACCGTACCGTCGCGCCGAAGATCCGCCGGTGCATTTTTCCCGAGCTGTTGAGCGCGACGGCCGAGTTCTGCGCGTTGAACGGAATTCGGGCAACCGTCGGCGTCACACGCAAGCACTTGCTCAACCACTTCAACCCGACCGGCATCGAATGGCTGGGTGAGACCGCGGAAATCGAAGGCGAGCAGGAGGCGGCGTTCTGGATGCCCCGTGAATGGACGCGACCACGGGCACATTGCGAAAGATACGGCATACCCCAGCGTGTACTGTCGCTTGAGCCGGTCGTCCGGCGGGCCGCCGCATAATGCCTGAACACGTGCCACACCCCGGAGGCGAAGACGAAGCGCCGACTGTGGTGGGAACTGCTGCGCACATGGCCGATGCGCTCACGTTCCTGATCCAGATCGCTATGCAAGCCGGAATGCAAAACATCGCCTTCAAGCTTTCCGGCGTTCGTAACGACTTGCGGTCGATCTCCGCACCAACGGATGGAACCGGTGCAAAAAAAGCGTCTTCGCCGGGAGCCCCATCGCGACGACCGCATTAACGGACTGAACCGACCATTTTTATGAGGAAAACGACGATGCTTGACGCAAGGTCCTCGCGACCGGACTTTGAGTTCGAACGCAGTGAATCCGGAGTTCGTTACTATTGCCGGAACATGCCAGCCATCCTGACCCGGGGGCTCAATGCCCGTGTCTGGGACGAATCCGGGCATGAGTATATCGATTTTCTCTCCGCATGCGGCGCGCTCAACTACGGTCATAACCACCCGATCCTCAAATCGCGCATCATGAGCTATCTTGCGTCCGACGGTATTCTCACCAGCCTCGACCTGCACACCGCCGCGAAGCGCGCGTTCCTGAAGGCCTTTCGGGAAGCCATTCTCACGCCGCACGGGCTCGACTACCGGATCCAGTTCACCGGACCGACCGGGACAAACGCCGTCGAAGCCGCGCTGAAGCTGGCACGCAAGGTGACCGGACGGCGGACGGTGGCCGCCTTCACGAACGCCTTCCACGGCATGACACTCGGCTCGATGTCCGTGAGCGGCAAGCGCAATGACGCGGCACCCGAGCCCGTCCTGCCGGACGGCGTCACACGCCTGCCGTATGAAGGCTATCTCGGCGCCGGCATTGCCGAGCTCGACCGCTACGCGGCCATGGTCGAGGACCCGTCCGGAGGCGAAGAACGCCCGGCGGCGATCATCCTCGAAGCGGTTCAGGGTGAAGGCGGTCTGAATGTCGCAAGTCCGGGCTGGCTGCGGCACGTGGCCCGTCTGGCCGCCAGGCTTGGAGCGCTGCTCATCGTCGATGACATTCAGGCCGGATGCGGACGAACCGGCAGTTTCTTCAGCTTCGAGAAAGCCGGCATCCGGCCGGACATCGTCTGCCTGTCGAAGTCACTCAGCGGCACCGGACTGCCTCTGTCGGTCCTGCTCATTGCCCCGCAACATGACAAATGGCAGCCCGGCGAGCACAACGGTACATTTCGCGGCAACAATCTCGCCTTTGTCTCAGCCGCTGCCGCGCTCGAAATGTGGAAGGACGAGGAATTCCTGTCCGGCGTTCGGGCTTCGTCGCGGCGCGTTTGGGATTGGCTTACGGCCACCTCCGAACGATATGGACCCAACCACATAAGGCCGAAGGGCGTTGGACTCATGTCCGGTCTTGAGTTCACGAACCATGGCCTTACGCAACGCGTATGCCGCGAGTGCTATCGGCGCAAGGTGCTCATCGAGACATCCGGGGCCCACGACGAGGTCGTGAAGATCATGCCGCCCCTGACCATCGAGCCCGACGTCCTCGACGAGGGACTGGACCGGCTTGACGATGCTATTGCCTCGGCATTGCGACAGTCTCCTGATCTGGGAAAACGTTTCGCGGCCTAAGCACCGGCTCCCGGCCTCCACACGACCGTCAGCGGCACGCCGGTGGCGCCGCGGTCAGATAGTCGAAGCCGGCGAGCGCGTGGGTGCGCAACACGTGCAGGAAATCCTCCACCGGCACGTGCTCGTCAGGCTTTGCCATGGTTTCCGGCGAAGGTCCGTAGACGAAGGACGGCACGCCTTTGTAGCGAAAGAACTTGCAATCGGTCGCGCCGAGACCGGCAATCGCTTCAGGCCGGTAGTCACTGATCTCCCCGATCACATTCTTCAGAATGCCCATCATCTCGTGATCGGGATCGCTCGCCGAGGCAGGATTGCTGGCGGCTTCCTGGACCTCGAGCGTAACCTCCGGAAAACCCTTCAATATCTCGTCTATCCGCGCCAGAGCGTCCGCGCGATCAACACCGAACGGCAAGCGGATATCGACCTCGACACGGCAATCACCAGGGATCATGTTCACCTTCAGTCCACCCTGAATGACGCCGACATTCATGGTGACCTGCTGTGCGACATCCGCTGCTCCCGCGCCCATAACCTCGTCCATTGCCGCGCGGACAGAGGCCTGGTTGAGGCACCGCGCCATTTCCTCCGGCATGTTGACCGGGATCTGTTCCAGGCTCTCAAGCGCGCTGATCAGTTTCGCAGCGATGCGATTTGCGTTGTCGCTGTGATGGGGATAAGCGCCGTGCGCACCTTGTGTCTTGATGAGGAAGGTCAGCCGCAGCGTGCCCTTCTCCGCGAAGCGGATGGACGACAAACCGCTCGGCTCCGTGTTGAGCACACAATCGCCGACACAGTCCCCGGCATGGTTGTCGAGCAGATAGCGCGTGCCCCATTTCCCGCCGGTCTCCTCGTCGGACACGACCGTCAGCACGAGTTTGCCGGGCCACTGGTCGGCGAGGCGCGCAAGGTACACAAAGGCGAGGATGGTCGCGCTTGTTCCGCATTTCATGTCCGATGTGCCCCGGCCCCACACGGCGCCGTCGGCAATCGCACCGGACCACGGCCCATGGGTCCATTGCTCATGCGCGCCAACGGGGAAGACATCGATGTGCCCGTTCATCACCAGATGGCGTCCGCCCGCGTTGCCGTTCACAACGGCGACGATGTTGGGCATGTCTTCCTGTGGCGCGATGATCTCGTACGTGATGCCTTCCTGATCCAAGAAGTCCGCAACGAACGCCGCGGCCTCCCGGGTATCGCCCGGCGGATTCGGCGAGGGTTTGGCGACGAAGCCGCTGAAGAAATCCGTCAGCTTGTCGCGGTCTTGCTCGATCCACTCGAGGATTTGTTTGCGCGCATCCATTGGTCCTACCCTTTCTCGTTGCGGGCGAATTCGGCGAGCCGCCCGATCGTCTGGCTGAGATGATCCTGGATCTCCGCGAACCGTTCCCCGCGGCGATAGCTGTCCTCGTCCATGTAGATGGACCGGTTGATCTCGATCTGGAGGCTGTGAATGCCGCCATCGGGATCGCCGTGCTTGCGCACGGACTCCGCGCCGATGAAGTGCTCATCGCGCGTTACGTCGTAGCCGAACCCTTTCAATGTCTCGATGACCAGATCAGGAAACGCCGGCGCGGTCGTCGTACCGTTACGCGTACCGATGTCGAAGTCTGAGCGCTTGCGGCCCGGATCGGGAACAGCCTTCCCGCCGACGCTCGACATGCTGTGGCAGCTCACGTGGAACGCCACACCGTGGCGCACCTTGAAGCCGTCGAGGATACCGGTCAGCGTGTTGTGATAGGGCCAGTAACAGGTGTCGAGCCTGTGCCGCAGATCGGCCGCGGTGATCGGCGTGTCCTGCAGCACCACATCGCCCTTGCCGCACACGCGGGGAATGAGGCCCATCCCCCGCAACGACTTGTCCGACGGTGCCAGCGGTTCGCTCCAGTCCCCGTCAAGCCACTCCGGATCAACGTCGAGTTCATGCCGATTGGCGTCGATATAGGTGTTGGGAAAGAGCGCGTAGAGCCAGCTTGCCCCGTGATCCGGCGCGCTGGCGTAGAGCTCCTCCACATACATCGAAACAGAGCGGCGCACGGCGTTGAACGGTGCGGGGGAACGAAACTCGCGCGGATAGTCGCTTCCGCTGCGCGGGATGTCGAACACCAGCGGCGCCGCGTTTTCTCCCGGAATCCTCTGGTGCAATACGCCTGGGCGGACGGTCTCTTCAATATCCGTGCTCATTGGATTAGCCCTTCCTTCCGCAGGCCGGCCGGCAGGTCGATGTCGCCGGACGTTTCCTTGAGACGATGCCATGCCGCGACCGTCGCCTCCTGCGCCTCCCCGATCACATCGTCTTCGTTCATGGAGAGCACCTTGCGGTCGCGCATCACGAACCGTCCGTCGATCATCACGGATTCAACCGCATTGGAACTGCCGTAGTGCACGATGTTGGAGACCAGATTGATGACCGGGCGGAGATTGGGCTGGTTGAGATCGAGGATCGTCAGATCGGCCTTCTTGCCCGCCTCCAGTGAACCGATCTGCGCCTCCTCGCCGAGCGCACGCGCCGCGTTGCGGGTGACGGCATCGAGCACCGTCTGCGGCGCGGGATCGACGCCACCCTCGCGTTCGCTGCCGCGCCGGCCACGGTGAATGATGCAGCCGATCTTCATGGCCTGGAACATATCCTCCGTCATGTTGTCGGTTCCGAGCACGATATTCACGCCGGCGTCCTGGATACGGCCGATCCGGGCCAAATGCGGGCCGCGGCGGGAGCTGTTTGCCGGACAGTGCGCCATGTGAACGCCGTGCTCCGCCAGAAGCTCGATGTCCGCATCGGTGCAGAACGTCCAGTGCGCCGCCACCACGTCGGATCCGAGCCAGTCATTGTCGCGCAGATACTCCGCCGGGGTCCGGTCATGAGCCGTGCGCACCTGCTTGATCTCCCCCGGGCTCTGGGCCAGGTGGATCGTCCGGGTGAGATTGTGCTTGCGGGCGAGGTCGTTGAGTTCGCCCAGCATCCAGGGCGAGCACACGTCAGGTGCATGGGCCGCCATCTGACACTTCACGCGGCCATCATGGGTGTCATGGAACTGATCGACCATCGCGCGGATGCGCTCCAGGAACTCTTCGCCGAAGGCGCGGTCATACTCGTAGATGCCATGGCGGATTTTCAGTGTGAGCGCGTCGGCGCCGTTTTCGCTCAGCCACAACCGCATGCCCGTCTCGGCCATGCCCGCCCCATAGCCGGTGATGAACCGGAACGGCTCGACCATCGTCGTCGTGCCGCAGCGAATGGCTTCGAGGCAGGCAAGACGTGCGAGCGCGCAGCGCTCGCCGTCGGTCATGGCGAAGCTGATGGGCGTCATGTATCCGAAGATGGCATCCCCGGACATGTCCTCCACGGTCCCGCGCAGCACCAGCAGAACCGCGTGGGTGTGGGAATTGATGAAGCCCGGCAAAACCGCTTTGCCGGATGCGTCGAGGGTCTCCATTTCGGGGAAACGCCCGCGCAGTTCGTCGCTTCCGCCCACGGCGGCGATGCGGCCTCCGGTCACAGCGACGGCTCCGTTCGGAATGACCTGCCGATCCGCGTCGAGCGTAAGGACCGTGGCGCCGGTTATCAGTACATCGTCTTGTTTTTCATCGGCGCTCATGCCGCTCCCTCCTTCTTGTTTTCGTTTCAATCACCTGGCTGCCCGAACCGGCCATTGTGTCGGCCTCGTCCGCCTCGGCGCGCCGCGCCAGCAGATAGCTGAGGTAGGAAAGCACCGTGAAGACGACGACGATCACCGTTGTCGGCCAGATGGTTTCGTTTTGCAGCACACCGACCGCCTGCGCCGTCAGCGCGGCGATCAACCATTGTCCGAAACCCATCAGGCCGGCCGCGCTGCCCGCCAGTCTCGGCTGGAGTCCGATCGCGCCGGACGTTGCACCCGGCTGGCTCATGCCGTGCCCGAACGAGATCAGGCCCATGGGCAGAAACAGCGACAAGGGCGTGGGGTCCGCCAGCAGGTTCCAGGCCACCATGAGCGGGCATGCGAGAAGCGCCAGCGCGACACCCAGCACGATCAGACGGTGGATGTCCCAACGGTGCGCGACCCGCGCGGTGACCAGATTGCCGGCCATGTAACCCAATGAAAGGAAAGGAAAATAGAGACCGTACGCAATGGTCGGTTGCTCCAGCACATCGACCATGACGTAGGGAAGTCCGCTGATCATCGCGTACCAGGCCGACAGGGTGCACGCACCATGACCGGCATAGCCGAGGAATGCGGGTGACCTGAGTTGCCTGAACCCGTCACGAAATGTCGCGAGTATCTGTCCCGCCGCACCCTCCGGACGGGTTTCCGGCAGCCACAGGATCGTCACGGTGAACACGACCACACCAAGCACGAGCGTGCACCAGAAGCTGACCTGCCAGCCAAGCGTGACATCGATCCACCCGCCGAGAATCGGTGTCAGGCTTCCGGCAAGCGCCGTCATCATCGTGACGAAACCGATCACACCGGCCGCCCGGCCGCGCTCGTGCAGGTCGCGCGCAATCACGCGGGCGAACATCAGTCCGGCGCATCCGCCGATGGCCTGAACGGCCCGGCCCGCGGCCAGCATTTCGATGCTCTGCGCCGTCGCGCAGATCAGCGCACCGGCCATATAGGCGGCGAGCCCCGCCGTTATGACCCGGCGGCGCCCGAAACGGTCGGCAAGCGGCCCGAGGCAGAGCTGTGCACAGGCAAACGTGACCAGATAGAGGCTTACGGTCGTCTGCATGGCCGCCGTGCTGACCCCGTACTCCACCGCGAGCCCGGGCATGGAGGGGAGGAAAATCTGAAATGCGAACGGCCCGATCATGCCGAGCATGATCAGCATTGCGGTGAGGTTCGGACCGGCGAGAGGCCGCAACTTTGTTATGCCGTCTTGAGACATGGTGATAGACTTCTCACCCTCCACACCAACCCCGCGAACGTCTCCATCCAGCGGCAATAACAACAGGTAAGAACGTCATGAAACTCGAACGATTCCGCAAATTTAACACCCGCGACGTCTATCCCGGCGCAACCCTCGACAACGACATGTGCATGACCGTCAAGGCCGGGAACAGGATCTTCATGCGCGGCCAGACGGGCCTCGATCTGGACCAGAAAATGGTCGATCCGAACGACGCCGCGGCGCAGGCGGATCAGGCGATGGAAAACGCCAAAGTACTCCTGGAAGAAGCGGGATCGAGCCTCGACCATGTCTGCAAGGTAACCACCTACCTGACGGACCCGGCGTATCGGACGGGCGTCTACAACACCGTTGGCCGACACCTCAAGGGCAACCCCACCGTCGCCACCGGCCTCATCGTCAAGGGGCTTGCCATGCCCGAGATGAAGGTGGAGATCGACCTTGAAGCGGCCATTCCCCATGACGGCGGACACAAGAAGTTCCGGCTGCTGAACACCGGGGACTGGTTCGGACAAACGTCCATCGACCGCGACTCCTGCATGGTGATCAACACCGGCGATGAAATCTATCTGCGCGGCCAGACCGGGTGCGAACTGGACGGGTCGAAGATGTACGGGCTCGGCTTTACGCCGGAAGATGCGGCGGCGCAGGCCGACCAATCCATGAAGAACGCGCGCGAATTGCTGGAGGAGGCAGGTTCGAGCTTCGACGATGTGTGCAAGACACGCATTTACATTTCCGACCGCGCCTACCGCGAACCTGTATACCAGGCCATCGGCAAGCACTTCGGCGACACCCATCCCTGCTCGACCGGCCTCATCATGCGCGGCTTTGCGCGCCCGGAAATCCTGTTCGAGATCGACATGGCGGTGACGCTGTCCAAGGGCACGCCGCATCAGCGCTTCCGCAAGTTCCACACCGACGACGCCTACAAAGACGGCCAGCAGCTCGGCAGCCGGTTTTGCAAGGCGGTTCGGGCCGGTGACCGCGTCTACCTGCGGGGGCAGACAGGCACCAGCCTCGACGGCGAGTTCGTCGGCAGCGGCGACGCCGGCGCGCAGGCCGATCAGGCGATGAAGAACATCACGACGCTGC
The DNA here is from genome assembly GCA_028280515.1 of Hyphomicrobiales bacterium. Taxonomy (GTDB): domain Bacteria; phylum Pseudomonadota; class Alphaproteobacteria; order Rhizobiales; family Methyloligellaceae; genus UBA2767. Next base: position 1,854 of record JANQLP010000222.1, on the reverse strand, counting down.
TTGAGGAAGCCGGCGCGTCGCTCGACGACATCTGCAAGATCTCGATCTACATCCTGCATCGTGCACATCGCGAAGCCGTGTACCAGGCAGTCGGCAAGCACCTCAAAGGCGTGCATCCGTGCGGGACGGGGCTGATCGTCGACGGTTTCGCCAATCCGCGTATCCTGGTCGAGATCGATGTGGATGCGGTGATCCAGAGCTAGGCCGTCAGGTTCCGGAGGCATCGGCAAATTCGCCTTCCCGGGCGACGACGCGGCCACCCTTCACCACGACGCCCCGGCGAGGCCGCTGAGCCACGGCTTCACCGGGCGTCTCGGCATCCACGGTGAACAGGTCAGCGCGATTGCCAACGCTGAGTCCGTAGCCCTCAAGCCCCAGAACTCTCGCACCGGCAGCGCTGGCACACTCGAGGGCCACCTCCAGGTCTTCGTCGGTGCGAAACCCGGATCGCCAGGCGAGCAACATGGCGCGCTCAAGCATGTCGCCATTGCCAAACGGCGACCAGGTATCGCGGACATTGTCGTTGCCCGCGAACACCTCGACGCCGCGCTCACGCAACGCCTTCACCGGCGGCAGGGGAGAGGCCGCCCCACCATGTGTCGCCAGGGACACGCCGACCGCTGCCATCGCTTCAGCGGTCCGCTCGAACTCATCGGGTGCTGCACTGCCGAGACAGAAGCCGTGGCTGACCGTGACGCGGCCCGCGAGCCCGCAGGCACGGGTCCGCTCGCACAGTGCGTTGATCTCAGCCAGCCCGTCCGCGCCCGCATCGTGCAGGTGGATGTCGATACCGGTGTCGCAGCGCTCGGCAATGTCGAACAGCGTGTCGAGCTGACCATCGAGGTCGTTGTCGATCGCGATCGGGTCGAGCCCGCCGAGCACGTCGGCACCCTCGGTCAGGGCCGCTTCGAGAAGACCGGATGTCCCGGGCGCCCGCAGCACACCCGATTGCGGAAACGCCACGATCTGCAGATCGAGGATGCCGGCCAGCATCTCCCGCACCTCCATCAGCGCATGAAAGTGCGTCAGCTCGTTATCGGGGTCGATATCGACATGGCTCCGGATCGCCGTCGTGCCATGGGCCACGCATTGCCGGGCCAGGTTGGCCGCGCGTTCCTGCACCGGAGGCAGATCCCCGCGCAGGGACTTCTCCGTTTCGATGCGGCTCAGGCGCGTCGGTCCGGCCGGATGGGGCATCCACGGCAATCCCGCGAGCGCCTTGTCGAGATGCATGTGCCCGTCGACAAGGCCGGGCAACACCAGCATGCCTTCCCCTTCAATGCGCGTCGCGCCATCAGTTTCGAGCGTGGGAGCTGTTGCGATCTCGGCTATGAGGCTATCGCGCATCACGATGTCCGCCGCGGCGCCGCCGGCCAACCGGACGTTGGCGAGAACGCCCGTCTCTTGTGACGAACGCGGCGTCATTGGACCGCCATCCGAACCGGCGTTTCGTCGCGCAGCAGGTGCATCAGATCCGCAACACGCTCCAGCGCTTCGAACCGCTCCAGTTGCCGGCGGACAGTGTCGGCACGTGCAGCGTCCATCACGCCGTCGACGCAGTCATCGAACTTGGCCCAGACTTCACTTTCGCTGAGCGGGTTCTGCTTCACGCCCTTGGCATGCTGCATGAACCGGTTAAGCTCCCTGCCGTCGTTCAGCCGCAAGCGGACTTCCGCCGGCTCGCGCCCGTTGTCGGCTATGGGGAGCGGTTCCGGTGCAGCCAGGCTCATGGTCACGCGCGGCAACCACGCCCGGACGTCCGGATCGTGGATCGCGTCCGAGTCGAAATCGCGCAGCTTGAGCGCGCCTTTGGTGACCGCCAGCGCGACGCTGTATTCCATGCTGAAGCGGGCT